>JASFTI010000124.1:0-9083 GCA_050053635.1 Gemmatimonadales bacterium | reverse complement strand
TACAGGTCGATGATCCGCTCGATCGCCCGCCGGCAGACACGACAGAATCCGACCTCGTCCCGGGTGAACATGATGCAGTCGATCGAGGGCCGGTAGAGCCCCGTCGGCTCGTACATCGCCCCCTCGAACGCCCCTACGACATCAGAGTACTCTTGCGTGGAGAGCATCCGGGATTCGATCTCGCGCTGCTCGTGGAACAGCGCATCGAATTCCGATTCCGGTGCCCCTCGCTCGACCAGCTGGGCGCGCCGGGCACGGATTTCCTGAGAGTGCTCCTCGAAGGCTCGCTTCGACCACGGCGTCGGAATCGGCGTGCCCGGCTCCACCAGGTCGGCCCACTTCAACGCCGCCGGATCGTGCAGCGCCGTGACGTTCGCCTCCCACGGTTCCGGCTGCTCCACCGCACCCGTCTCGTACGCGACGTCCGATGTGTAGTACTCATCCGCCAGCCCGGCGAAGTGGTGCCCGAACTCGTGCACGAAAATGTAGTCGGAGAAGTCGGAGTCGACCGCCGCCGCCATCTGGGTCCTGTAGATGCCGCCACCGCCGTACTGCTTCTCGTTCACCAGGATCGCCATGAAGTCGTAGGGCGCCGCCGACAGCACGTCCCTCAGCGTACGGTTGTCGTACGTCAACATGTAGCGCTCCGAGTCGAAGATGCCGTACTGGGTCCCCACCAGGTTCCTGCGATATCGCCCGGAATGCGCTCGCGTGACACCCGACTGCGCCGCCGCCAGATCGATCGCTCGAACGTTGAAGTCACTTCTGCGACTTCTGAACGGCTCCATCGAGAACAGCTCGTCGACCAGCTGCCGAGCGTCGGCGTGGAACTTGTCCAGCTCGGCTTCAGTGTAGCCCTCGCCCAGTAACACGATGTCCACCTTCTCCGACGACGGCCCGTGCTCGAACAGCGTCCACACCTCCCCGAACGACGGCGGATCGGCCGGGTTGACCGAGCGTGACTTCGGATCGATCTCGAACTCGCCGATCGAATGGAACGTCGTCAGGTCATCGCGCTTCTTGATGACTACCTTTACCGGCCCCTTCGGCCACGGAAAGCGCACCGACTCGTGGAACGTCCGCTGGGTCGTTCGTGCCTCGCTCGTCGTCTCCCACTCACCATAGATCGTCGCGAAGCCCCGCGTGAACAGCAGGGCACTGCTATCGAAATCGTACACCTCGTAGATGTACTTCCCGAAGTTCGTGCCGTCGATCAGGTTCGTGCGCGGTCCCGCCCAGGGGCCGTCCGAGACCACCCGCTCGAGGCTCAGAACCTCGTACGTCGCGTCGCCCGTGTGGAAGTAGTCGACACGCATCGTCTTGTCGGTGAAGTAGCGCTCGAATTCAGGGTCGTCGCCCGAGACCGCCGCGAACCCGGCGAGCGCGGTGGCTATCAGCAGAAACGGCCCGGCCGTTGCAGGAATGCGTGCAGTCATGCTGTCAGTCTCCTAAGCTCGGACTTTCCACTCTCAAGTCGTGAGTCAATTGCTCTATCACTCAATTAGTCATGGACTCACTCGTTCCCACTGCCAAAACCCGCAATCGAACACAACTCATCCCACAAGCAGCGCTCCCGCCGGCCACTCACCCGACAGAAAGCTCTCGATCGAATCGATGACCACTCCCCTGTTCTCGTAGTGGGGCCAGTGTCCGGTCCCCTGCAGGACCAGCAGCCGTGCGTGCGGCTGGCCCGCCGCCCACTCCTTGCTGCCTTCCAGCGGGACGTTGTCCTCTATGCCGTGGATTACGAGCCGTGGCGCGGTCACGACCCTCAACTCGGGCCGCCAATCGTAGTCGCCGTACGACCCTAGCAGAGCCTCGAGATAGGGGCCCAGATTGGTCGGCCATTCGTTCTCGTGGACACAGACGTCGGGCACCTCCAGTGCCACCACGGGGTCGGCGAACGTAGCGCCCCAGCTCAGATAGTTGATCTCGCGGCACAGGCGAGCCGGGTCGTCATCGAACTCGCCCGCCTGCTGCCGGCCCTGCAGCACCTGCATCGCATCGGAATCCGTTCGCCTCTCACGATCCTCGACTATCTGGTCCATATACGGCGAGCGGCGCGGCGGCAGAGGCGCCAACTGGACGAGATGCGTAACGCGTTCGGCATACTTGAAGGCGTAGACGAACAGCTCCATCCCCAGGCTCGACCAGCCGACGAGTGCGACTTTTTCCGCCCCGACATCTTCACGGACGGCCTCCAGGTCGCGTAACTGGTTCTCGAGCGACACCGCCGACGTGTCGACGGTATCCGACCGGCCGCGGCCACGGGGGTCGTACAAAACGAGACGCCGCCTCCGCGCCAGCGGATCGAAACGATCCGCATGGTAGGTCGCCAGCGGGATGATGAGCGTCTGTTCCCCTTCACCAACTATCCGGCAGTAGAGCTTGACCCCGTCCGGGGTCACAACGAATTTCTCTCGCACAGAAGACTCGCCTTGTCCTTAGCTTAGCTCTTCTTTACCACTGCGCTGACGACCCCCAAAGTCGCCACCGACAGTATCGCGTTCCCGTAGTAGACCGCTGCAAGCCCGCCGAACTGTAGCATCAGTCCCGCGATCAGCGGCCCCAGCGTCTGGCCCAGACGCAGCGTCATCGCGTTCACCGACATGAAGGCCGCACGGTACTCGGCGGGCGCCAGACCGGTCAGCATCGACAGAATGCTGGGAATGCTGATACCGTTCGTGGCACCGAACAACACGGCGGGCAGCAGCAGCAGCCCCAAGCTCGGCGCCAGTGGTATCGCGATCATCGCGACGGCGTAGAACGCGAACCCGAGCCTCACCAGGTTACGCTCCGAGAACCTGCGCGCCAGGCGGCCGAGCCGCCACGAAGTCACCGCCGTGGCGAGCGATGTGGCCGAGAACATCAACCCGATGAGCAACGGCGATGCCTCGAACGACAATCGCAATAGAAAAGGCAAATACGTGAGATAGGCGCCGTAGAGGACGACAAAGATGACCAGGCTCGCCAGGAACAGACCCAAGGCACGGGGGTTCCGCACGCTGATCAGCGTGTTCCGCAGATACATGCTCAGCTTCTCGTTCCTCGAAGGCTCCGGATTCTTCAGCCGCCACAGCACCAGCAGCGCGATCGGAACCGCCAGGATCGGCAGGAAGAACGGGTAAAACCAGCCGAGCAGGGCCAGTGCTCCACCGATCGCCGGGTACAGCGCCGTTCCCACGCTGAGCACACTGGCGTTGTACCCCATCACCGTCGAGCGCTTCCAACCCGAATAAAGGTCACCAACGATCGTTATGTTGAGCGCGCCCAGCGCCGCCGCGCCCACCCCCTGAAGCAGGCGAAGCCAGAGTAGCGTCTCGAACTCCCGGGCAAAGCCGCACGCGGTTCCGGCCACCGCGAACAGAAACAGCGAAGGGACGAGTATGCGTTTCCGACCCAATCGATCGCCCAGCACGCCGAGCACCGGCGTGAGCGTAGCCCCCGGCAGCGTAAAGATGGCGACCAGCAAGCCCACCGCGCCGGGGCTGAGCTGCAGCTCCACGGCAATCTGCGGGAACGCCGGCGTGATACTCGAAACGCCGAGCACCGCCATCAGCGTGACCCCGAATATGACGTGCAGGTTAGGATCTCGGAGGAGAAGTGCCTCGCTCTGGCTGGACGCCGTCGTGTCCTCGGGCATGCGGAAGATTAGCGATCGCCGCGGCGCCGCGCGAGGGCGGGGTCGCCGTGGTCGGATCCGCAGTTTCCCAGGGAGGAGGCGGCGAGCCACCTCGCGGAGGTCGCGAGCTCGCCACTGAGCATCAGGGCACCTTACGGAGGTGGCGCGAGCCCGGAGCGAGTGGCTCGCCGCCTCCGACCCACCTCAGTTGATCGTCACCCCGGCGTACGCTACGACGTTCGAGTTGTCCCCCGTCACCCAGCCGCTGTGACGATAGTCCACGACCTCGGCACGCGTCGCCCCCAGTCGCCGTGCCGCCTCCACGACCGTCGCCGCCGGCGCGCGCCCGCACATCGTTATCCGCTCGCGATCGCAGGCGCTCAACAACTCCTCGGCGTCCAGCCGCTCGACCGCCGACAGTGCCATTTTATCCTTCTCCGCCGCACGATCCGCCGGCTCGAAGTGGGTCATGTCCGAGGACGCGACCAGCAGCACATCCTCCGGCCATTCCGCGATCAGCTCCGCCAACGCACCGGCCAGAGTTCTTGCGCGTTCCCAGTCGTCGAAAGAAATCACGATCGGCACGATGGCCGACTCGGGTGCCAGCGTCGCCAAAAACGGCAACTCGATCTCCACGGCGTGCTCGTCCCGGTGCGCCACGGGATCGTGCGCCACCAGCGGACAGCGTGCCTCGAGCTGGCCCGCGAACTTCTCCGCCACCGCCACCCGGCCGAGCGGGGTCTCGAACGCCCCACGCGCCCAGACGCTGGCACCTCCCGGCGCACTGAACATCCCTGTGTGGTTCGGCGCCAGGATGACGACGACCGGCGGGATCCACACGCGCCCGAACACGTGCGCCGCGCACTGACCCGAGTAGAGAAGGCCGGCGTGCGGTGCGATCACCGCCCGTACCGGACGCGGCTCCTCTTCGACGTCCCGAAGGAAGGACTCGATCATGGCTGTGAGCTTGTCCGGGTCCGCCGGATAGAAGTAACCGGCCACCGCGGTCGCTCGCAGATCCTGTGTCTTCATAGCTGTCACCGACGCTGAATCGTTATCGCCTCATTACCATCCTAGGTAACGGCGCGCCGTCACACCAGCCGCCACCGATCTATGACACGAACACCTCTCTTATCAGCGACCTCTTGGGCGTGCTCGGGTCGACGACGACGGTGATCTTCTGGCCCGGCTCGAAGCGGCTCCCCTTCGGGTAACTGCCACGGTAACCCTCGCCTGCGTACGCATAGCTGTACTCCACCCTCGTGTGCGAGCCGGCTCCCGTGCCCACCCTGTAGACCTTGTCCACCGTCCCCTCCACGGTTACGCCTTTCGCGAACCGCCCTCTCACCATATAGGCCCGCGCTAGGACAAGCACAGCCTCGAGGGCTACGAGAACTAATAGGTAGTCGATGGGGAACTCGACCGGCGGCCTGACCACCCGCACTATCGCGTAAACCACCAATGTAGTGATCAGAAAGACTGCAAGGTACGACGCGTAAAAGTCGCGACGCGCGATGACCCCGAAAGACGGAATCTCGGAGCTCATCAAGAACCTCCCCTCCTAGCCTGACCTCGCCATCCCTATCGCCATCGCCATCGGAGTCATGGACGGCCACGGCTCTGACCCGTGGCGATCCCACCGGCGATCAGGTGCGCTGTCCGCAACGGCTCCGGGATATTACTGTGCACCGCCAAGCGGCCGATCACTTCCTCCGCCTGTCCCGGCGATAGCCCGAGGCGCTGCACGTATACACCCGCGACCGGCTCCATCGCACCCAGGCGCTCGATCAGCGACCACTTGCGCGCGCCGCCCGGCACTCGAGTCAACAGCGCCTCGCGGATCCGGTCCAGTCGCGGCTGTCGCCGCGCCACAACCATCACGGGGATCCCTAACCGCTCGTGCAGACCGTTCAGATCGATGACGTTGAACCCGCCCAGCGCAATGCCCTGCAGCAGCACCAGCTGCAGCTGCGGCGCGAACTTCGACGTCTTGACCATTTCGGCCAAGACACGCGTCGAGTTCGCACCGTCGGTTCGCACTCGGCCGGTCAGCACGCCCTCGAGCCGCAAATCGGAAAAAACGGCACCCACGACAGGCACGCTGGCCTGCCGGTACTTGTCGAAAGGACCGTCGTCGAAGCCTACGACGTGGGAAAAGTTCGAGCGAGCCACCACTTTACCGGTAGCCGGTAGCCGGTAGCCAGTCAACCGGCTACCGATCACCGGCCACCGACCACCGCTTATCCTTCCCGGTACTCGCGGATCCCGACCACCCGCATCCTCATCACGTACTGGACGTCGAGCTCGTCGCGCCAGACGCCGTAGATCTTGTCGCCGAGGATCAGGCGCGGCGCGAAACGCGCCGGCAGGCTCACGACACCGAGGTAGCGTCCCGCACCGTCGAAGACGTCCCAATCGGGACCCCCGGCGTCCTCCAGCGGGTTGTAGCTCTCGAATTCCTCATCGCTGAGCTCGGACGGCGCCTGGCCGTGCTGGACCCAGATCGTCCCTTCCGGCCCCGCCCTCATGCCGGCAAATGCCGGGAAGAACTCTCCGAAGCTGACCCTCTGGGTCAACTGGGCGATCGCCTCCGGGGGAACGCCGGCGTCCGTCCACGCCTGCTCCAGGAATGTAATCAGCGCTTCCTTGTCACGTTCCCCCACCAGCTCCCGCTCGAACGGCATCTTGAGCACGCGCTCCAGCTCCCCATCCGCGGAATAGACGCCGATCCGGTAGTCGTCGTTGACGGCGTAGTACAGCTTCATGTCGTCGCTGACGGCCCAGGTCGGCTCCGGCGAAAAGAAGTTGAACTCCGGCGCACCGCCCGACAGCCGGATCGTTTCGCCGGCCGGGAACGTCTTCAGCGTGTCCAAGACCGTGCCGTCGGCCGCGAAGGTGACGATCGCGTCCAGCGGGTTCTCGATCTCGGGCTGGCCGGGGAAAGAGAACTGACGCTCCTGTCTGATGAGCACTCCCGAGGGCGTCCCGGCGAAGACCAGGGGTACCCCGTGCTCCTGCAGGTTTATTGGTGAGCTACCCAGACTGGAGCCGTCCGGCGCGAAGCGACTGATCCGAAGGTTCTGGAGGTCGGGCACAACGAGTGTATCACCCGGCGCCATCAGCACGAAAGTCGCCCCCAACAGCTCCCCCGGCCCACTGCCCCGGCCGCCGATCGTCTGTTCGTAGGACCCGTCGGCGGAGTAGACCTTGACCTGCTGAGCCTGCGCGTCGAGCACGAAGATCCGACCCTCCGAGTCGACCGCCAGGAAGCCGACCTGGCCGAACATGTATTCGGGGTCACCCTCGAGCGTGCCTATCTTCAGCTCCTCCTCTACGGTCCAGGCATCCGCCTCTGTCCACATACCCTGGCCGGCGTTGGATACGATCTCCACACCGGCGCTATCGGTCACGCTGCCGGCCCACTGGCCGCCACCGTCGCTCGCGCAGGCGGCGGCTACCAGGGCCACGGCCACGAGACCGACTACTCGGTTTGCTCTCATACTCCATAACCTCCGTTCCTCGTTACGGTTCATCCGATCAGCCCTTAATCGCCCGGCGCAACGTGTTCCCGAACTTGGGCTGTGTACCTGCATCAAGATGGCCACGCGGAAGATACGACGGCCCGCCCAGACAGCCAGTAGAGCGAAGGTGGCCATCCCCAGAAGTCCCAACAAACGCACCTCGGCTAGTACGGCCTTCGCACGGAGCTGTCGCGGTGTCCTGCTATGGGTACACGGGCGGCGGCGCCTTTATTCGTGGCGCTGCAGGGCGTGACAGGTCCGGACACACGACACCATCACAGCGCCCCAGCGTGTCCCACCTGCCGCGAAACTCGATGTCGGAATAGGGCTATCGGCTGGTACTCTGCTCCAGAACACCCTACGGCCCCGACCGCGCTTTGGTTTCTCAGGCCGCCGCACAGCCGTCCTCGCCGAAGCTTGCGTGTGAAACCGAGCCGCCGCATTATTCGTAATGCCACTATAGTTTTACTCACTATAGAACCGCTGGCGGGAGCTCCCCGCCTCGGCTCCTCGAAAGGGACGTCGTCTAATGAGCGAAAGCCGCAATCCAGAAGAGTTTCTGCCTCTCAGCGACCTGTCGTTCCACGTCCTCCTGGCGCTGGGCGCGGGCCCGTCCCACGGCTACGCCGTCGGCAAGGAGATCGAGCGCCGCTCGGGGGGCCGGCTGAGCCCGGCGACCGGTAGCCTCTATCAGGCGTTGCGGCGGCTGCACCGCGACGGGCTGATCGAGGAAAGCGAACGACCGCGACGAATCGCCGTGGTCGATGCCCGTCGCCAGTACTTCCAGTTGACACCGTTCGGCCGCCGCGTTTTCGCCATGGAGGCGCGACGGCTCGAGGCTCTCTTGTCAGCGGCACGCGAGATGAAACTCCTGCCGGGCTGATTGCCTGGCCGGCGGCGCAGGTATTCGTAGATGGCTGAGACAGGCACACACAGCGGACCGAACCGGTCCTTGTCGAGGTTCTACCAGCGCTGGCTTCGCTGGTACCCAACCGCGTTCCGCGACGCGTACGGCCCCGGCATGGTCCAGATGTTCAACGAGCGATATGACGAAGCGCGGACTGGCGTGAAGGGACGGGCCATAAAGTTCGTGGTTCGCGAGTTCTGGAGTGTCATGGTCACGGCCCTGTTCCAGCGGGCAGCAGCGACCGCACAGGACGTTCGGTACACGCTCCGCTCCCTCCGTAACAACCCGGGCTTCACGACCGTGGCGGTGCTGACGCTGGCGCTGGGCATCGGAGCCAACACGGCGATCTTCAGCGTGGTTAACGGTGTGCTGTTACGGCCGCTATCGTATCGAGATCCCGATCGCCTCATCCGGATCTTCGAGATCGAGCCGCGGGGCGGTTGGTGGTTCACCTTCTCTCCGCCCAACTTCATGAGCCTCCGAGACGAGGCGACGCTGCTCGAGGATGTCGCTGCCTACAGGGAGACCTCAGTGACGCTCATCGGCGAAGGAGATCCCGAGCGGCTGCCGGCGATGAGAGTGTCGACCAGATTCTTCGAGCTGCTTGGAACGCCGCTGCAACTCGGCCGCTCGTTTCTCCCCGAGGAGGAACTGGCCGGCGCCGCGCCGGTGGTAGTCCTGAGTCACGGCGTGTGGCAGCGCCGCTTCGGCGGGGACAGGGAGGTTCTCGGCAGGACGATCATTTTGAGCGACGTGCCGCGAACCGTCGTCGGCATCGCGCCGCCGACCCTGCGGTTCGGCCCCGATACGCCCGAGCTCTGGTTCCCTCAAGAGTTCAGCGCCCGTGACGTGAGCCTACGGGGACGGCACAACCTACGAGTCCTGGGTCGCCTGAGGCCGGGGGTCGAACTCGACGTGGCCGGCGAAGAGTTGGAGGCGATCGCGCTAGCCCTCGCCGAAGTCTACCCGGAGACCAACGTGGGGTGGCGTTGGGTAGCGGCGCCGATGCGCAGCGAAATCGTGGGCGGAGCAC
>JASFTI010000123.1:0-9089 GCA_050053635.1 Gemmatimonadales bacterium | reverse complement strand
GGCGCTTCCTCGATTCCGAGTTCCGCCGTTCCGGCGGTGGCCGGTTGGAGGGCGAGCGGCTCTGCACGCTCCGCCTCGCCAGGCGGTTGCACCCCGAGCTCAGGCGCCGCAGCCTGGCCGTACTCGCCAACTACTACGCGATCTCGGTGGAATCGCATCATCGGGCGGGCGATGATGCCCGGGCGACGGCCGAACTGCTGGGCCGGTTCCTCGACCGGCTGGGCGACGAAGGGGTCGAGGACTGGGCCGGCCTGCAGCGCTATCTGAAGCCAGCGCGCCGCCGCAAGAAGCCCAAGCGACGTAAGAAGCGGAACGGTAAAGGCCCGGGCGGTGGCGGCCGATGAGTAGGGTGAGGTCGCGCCCGCTGGGCCGTTTCCGACTGCACGCCCTCGACGCGGGGCTCCAACGCCTCGATGGCGGCGCCATGTTCGGTGTCGTCCCCAGGCCGCTGTGGGAAAAGAAGCTGCCGCCGGACGAGCGCAACCGGATCCCGCTGGCCATGCGCCCGCTCCTCGTCGAGACCGGCGACGAGCTCGTCCTCATCGACAGCGGTGCCGGCAACAAGGAGGACGCCAAATTCCGGGACATCTACGGGATCGAGAACGGCGGCCAGCCCACCGCCCTCGAAGACGCCATTCGCGACGCCGGCTTCCAGCCCTCCGACGTCGGCATCGTCATCAACACGCACCTCCATTTCGATCATGCCGGCGGCGACACCGTCAAGCGGGACGACGGGAGCATCGCCCCCGCTTTTCCAGGCGTCCGGCACGTCGTTCAGCTCGAGGAGTGGAAGTTCGCCCACGAGCGTAACGAGCGGGTCCGGGCCAGCTACCTGCTCCACAGCTTCGATCCCGTCCAAGAGGTCGGTCTCTTCGATTTCGTCGAAGGCGACGCCGAAATCGTACCAGGCATCACAGTTTGGCCCACCCCCGGGCACACGCCGGGGCACCAGTCGGTTCTCATAGAATCGGAGGCCGAATCGGCGCTCTTCGTCGCCGACCTCATACCCACAGCGGCCCACTTGCCGCTGCCCTGGATCATGGGCTACGACGTCGAGCCGCTCGTCACCCTGGAGACCAAACGCCGCGTCCTCGAGGGGGTGGTTAGGGAACGAACCTTGCTTGTATTCGAGCACGATCCCGAGATTACCTGGGGCTACGTAGCGCCCCAGGAAAAGCGACCGACTCTGGTCGAGCAGCGACCAGACTAGACAGGTTATAGCGTTATGGCTGATCCAAGAACGACTCCGGTTATCGTTAGTAGCGCCCGCACCCCGATCGGCAGGTTCCTCGGCGGGCTTGCCCCGCTGAAGGCGCCCCAGCTCGGGGCGATCGTGATCAAGGAGGTCGTGAGCCGGGCCGGCATCAAGCCGGACCAGGTCCAGGACGTCATCTTCGGGCAGGTCCTGCAGGGCGGCGTCGGCCAGGCGCCGGCCCGCCAGGCCGCCATCGGCGGCGGCATCCCGGCCACCGTGCCGGCGGTGACGATCAACAAGGTCTGCGGCTCCGGCCTCAAGTCGGTCATGCTCGCCGCGCAGGCGATCAAGGCGGGCGACACCGAGGTCATCGTGGCTGGCGGCCAGGAATCGATGTCGAACGCGCCGTACTACCTGTTCGGGTACCGCGGCGGCGTGAAGTTCGGTAGCCAGAACGTGGTGGACGGCCTGATCCACGACGGCCTCTGGTGTGGCTTCTACGACTGTCACATGGGCGGTCACGCCGAGTACACGGCGATGAAGGCGGACATCTCGCGTGCTGACCAGGACGAGTTCGCATACCAGAGCCAGATGAAGGCAGTGGCGGCGATCGAGGGCGGCAAGTTCAACGGCGAGATCGTCAAGGTCGAGGTGCCCGGCCGTAAGGGTAAGGTCACCGTTGTCGACACCGACGAGAACCCGCGCGCCGACACCACGCTCGAGGTGCTGGCCAAGTTGAGACCTGCGTTTGGCGACAGCGCGCCCAAGGAGGTGAAGGAGCACAGCGTAACGGCGGGTAACGCTTCGGCGCTGAACGATGGCGCCGCCGCCGTGCTCGTCACCTCGCAGAAGTTCGCCGAGGACAGCGGGCTCGAGATCATGGCCCGGATCAAGAACTACTCCGTCGGCTCCACCGAGCCGCAGGACCTGTTCTTCGCGCCTATCGATGCGATGAAGAAGTTGATGGAGAAGGACGGCACCTCGATAGGCGACTACGATCTCATCGAGGCCAACGAGGCGTTCGCCGTACAGGCGCTCGCCGACGGCCGCGCCCTCGGCTGGGATTGGGATCGCGTCAACGTGCACGGCGGCGCCGTGGCGCTCGGCCACCCGATCGGCGCTTCCGGCGCGCGGATCCTCGTCACGCTGCTCGGTGCTATGCAGGATCGCAACAAACAGCTCGGCGTGGCGACGCTCTGCCTGGGTGGCGGTAACGCCGTTGCCGTCAGCGTCGAGCGCGTATAACTAGAACCTGAACCGTAGACCGGGAACGAACCGTGACAGGTAACGACCTGCAGAGCCGAGCGTCTCATGACCTCGTCGGGGTCGGGGCGCTCATCCGGCCCAATGGCGCTGGCGTCGGGCCGTTCCTGATCGTCGGTGTACTGGCGCTTATTAGCGTCCGCACCCGGTCGCGAGCCCTCGAGCTTTCATAGTTGCGAGGGCTTTTTTTCGCCCGGGCGGTGGATCGAGTGAGAGCACGAGACCTGTTCTATGGTCCCGAGAAGCTGCGCGCCCTCTGGCGCGTGCTGCTCTTCCTCTTCTGCGCGACCCTGGTCGCAGCGGCGCTCGAGGCGGTTGCCTCGGCCTTCGTGCCCGAACGGCTGGCAGTGCTGTGGGCCATCGTCAGCTCCCACGGCACCCTAGTCGTGTCGATGCTCGTCGCCTCGTTGGTCATGATGCGCTGGCTCGAGCGCAAGCCGTTTGTCGCACTGGGCTTCCCGGGCGGTTGGGAAGCGGCGAGCGACATCTTGAAGGGCGCGGCCGTCGGCGGCGGCTTCATCGCCGGCGTCGTGGTCGTCCAAACGCTGCTCGGCTGGCTACAGCCGGCGCCGGACGCGGGAACCCTGTTCGGCTGGCTCGGTCACTTCGTGACCCTGGGCGCGGTCTTGGCTGTTGCCGCAACCGCGGAAGAGTTGCTGTTGCGCGGTTACGGCTTCCAGGTGCTGGTCGAGGGTGCTGGCGCGGTCGTCGCTGTCATCCTGACCTCGGGGCTGTTCGCGCTGATCCACCTGAACAACCCCGAGGTGGGATGGGTCGCCTTGCTCAATATCGGGTTGGCCGGCGTGCTGTTCGCCGCCGCTTACCTGCGCACGCGCTCCCTCTGGGTGCCGATCGGGATGCACTGGGGGTGGAATTTCGTAATGGTTGCCTTCTTCGATCTGCCGGTGAGCGGGATCGTCCTCGACATGCCCGGCTATGACACCGTCGAGCTGG
Source organism: Gemmatimonadales bacterium (assembly GCA_050053635.1). GTDB lineage: Bacteria > Gemmatimonadota > Gemmatimonadetes > Palauibacterales > KS3-K002. Next base: position 5,677 of record JASFTI010000123.1, on the reverse strand, counting down.
GACCCGATCTCTACACCGGCGGCGCCTTCGGCCCCGAGGGCGGCCTGGTGACAACAGTGCTCGTGTTACCGCTCATCGTGTGGCTATCACGCACGGAGTGGTTGGCCCAGTCGCAGAGGATGGTGGAGCTTCAGCCTTTAGTGGATGCGCGCTTGAAATGACCGGTGGTCGGTAGTCGGTGGTCGGTGGTCAGTGTTACCGACCACCGATCAGCGACTACCGACCACCGATAACCGATCACCGAACTTACGCGAGGTAGGAACAATGCCCAGCAACGGAATGAAGGTCGCAGTGATAGGCGGCGGCACGATGGGTAACGGAATCGCCCATGTCTTCGCCCAGAGTGGTTTCGATGTCGCGCTGGTCGACGTGAGCAAGGATATGCTCGACAAGGCGCTCGCCACTATCGACAAGAACATGAGCCGCCAGGTCAAGAAGGAGGTCATCGACGAAGCGACGAAGGACGCGGCGCTCAAGCGCATCGATGCGTCCACCGACCTCAAGGCGGCGAGGGATTGTGCTCTCGTCATCGAGGCGGTACCCGAGAATGAGGATCTCAAGGCCGATATATTCAAGCAGCTCGACGATCTCGCGCCTGACGACGCCATCCTGGCCAGCAACACCAGCTCCATTCCGATCACGCGCCTCGCCGCCCACACCGGCCGCCCGCAGCAGGTCATCGGCATGCACTTCATGAACCCCGTGCCGATGATGCAGCTGGTCGAGGTCGTCCGCGGGCTCGCGACCTCCGACGCGACAGCCGATACGGTCGTCAAGCTGGCCGGCGACCTCGGCAAGACGCCCATCGTCGTCAACGACTCGCCGGGCTTCGTCAGCAACCGCGTGCTCATGCCGATGATCAACGAGGCAGTCTACTGCCTCTACGAGGGCGTCGGTGACGCCGAAGCGATCGACGGCGTCATGAAGCTCGGTATGAACCATCCCCTCGGGCCCCTGGCCCTGGCCGACTTGATCGGGCTCGACGTCTGCCTCTTCATCCTCGAGGTATTGCACAACGATCTCGGCGAGGACAAGTATCGTCCTTGCCCACTATTGCGGAAGCACGTCGACGCCGGCTGGCTGGGCCGCAAAGCGGGCCGCGGCTTTTACGATTATTCGAAATAGGGACGGGGCGCGGAATACTGACTACTGATCACCGACCACTGATTACATACGCCGGGGAGAGAATCCCAGCTACTAAATGAAGCGCGATTATACACTGAATGAAGACCAAGAACAGATAAGGCAGCTCGCCCGCGAGTTCGCCGAGAACGAGCTGCGCCCACGCACGGCCGAGTGGGATCGCGACCAGGCGTTCCACTCCGAAGTCATGCCGCTGCTGGGCGAGCTCGGCTTCTTCGGCATGCTGCTGCCGGAGGACTACGACGGGCTCGACCTCGGCATGCTCAGCTACCTGGTGGCGCTCGAGCAGATCGCCTGGGGCGACGCCTCGGTGGCGATCACGGTCTCGGTCCACAACTCGCTGCCCACGCAGATGATCCTCAAGTTCGGCACCGAGGAGCAGAAGCGGAGGTGGCTGCCGCCGATGGCACGCGGCGAGGCGCTGGGTGCGTTCGCGCTCAGCGAGGCCGATTCCGGCAGCGACGCCGCGAGCCTGAAAGCACGCGCCGTTCGCGACGGTGACGGCTGGATCTTGAACGGCGAGAAGATGTGGGTCACGAACGGCGGCGCTGCCGACGTCGTCCTCACCATGGTGCGCACCGATGAGGCCGGCGACCGGCGCGGCCCGCGCGGTATCGGCGCCTTCGTCGTACCGACCGACACACCCGGCTACAGCGTTGGCAAGAAAGAAGACAAGAGCGGGCTCCGCGGCTCGGAGACCGTCTCCATCGCTTTCGAGGACATGCGCCTCGGTCCCGAGGCCCTGCTCGGCGAGCCCGGCAAGGGATTCATCTACGCCCTCTCCAGCCTCGAGGGCGGCCGCCTGGGCGTCGGTGCCCAGGCGCTGGGAATCGCCCAGGCCGCCTTCGACCATACCGTCGAATACGCCGGCCAGCGCAGGCAATTCGGCAAGGCGATCAAGGACTTCCAGGGGCTGGGCTTCAAGATCGCCGACATGTCGACGCGCATCGAAGCGTCCCGCGGGCTGCTCTACCGCGCCGCCCGCGCCTGGGACGCCGGCCGCAGCGATATGCGACTGTCCAGCATGACCAAGCTCTACGCCAGCGAGACCGCGGTCTGGGTGACCTCGCAGGCCATCAATATCTTCGGCGGATACGGCTTCATGAAGGAGTACCCGGTGGAGAAGCTGTTCCGCGACGCGAAAGTCACGGAGATCTACGAGGGGACCAGCGAGATCCAGCGTCTGGTCATACTGCGAACACTCTATCAGGAGAAGGCAACTGAGTCGTAGGTTTGTGACCTACCGAGTGTTGAAATAGAAAGACGAGGTGCGAAGATGGAAGTCTTCAAGGGCATGAACGAGTACGATCACGAGCAGGTCGTGTTCTACCGCGAGCCTTCGATCGGCTACCTGGGGATCATCGCTATCCACGATACGACCTTGGGGCCGGCGCTGGGTGGCACGCGCTTCTGGAACTACAATTCGGAGGACGAAGCGCTGACCGATGTGCTGCGCCTCTCGCTCGGCATGACCTACAAAGCGGCGGTCGCCGGTCTCAACCTGGGCGGCGGCAAGTCCGTGATCATCGGCGACCCGAACACGCCACGCCGCGAGATGGTCTTCCGGGCTCACGGCCGCGCCGTCGAGACGCTCAAGGGTCGCTACATCACCGCCGAAGACGTCGGCACCTCCGTGGAAGACATGGACTACGTCCACATGGAGACCGAGCATGTCGTCGGGATCGCCGGCCGCTCCGGCGACCCGTCACCGGTGACCGCCTACGGGACTTACCAGGGCATGAAGGCCTGCGCCCTCGAGAAATACGGCGACGACTCGCTCAAGGGCAAAACCGTCGCCGTCCAGGGCGTCGGCCACGTCGGCTACTACCTCTGCGAGAACCTGGCCGCCGAGGGCACCAAGCTCATCGTTACCGATATCGCCGAGGACAAGGTCGCTCGCTGCGTCGACGACTTCGGCGCCGAGGCGGTGCAGCCCGACGCTATCTACGGCGTCGATGCCGAGATCTTCGCGCCCTGCGCGCTGGGTGCCATCGTCAATTCCGAGACAATTCCCCAGCTCAAGTGCGACATCATCGCCGGCGCCGCCAACAACCAGCTCGCCACTTACGAGGACGGTAAGGCCGTACAGGAACGCGACATCCTCTACGCGCCCGACTACGTGATCAACGCCGGCGGCCTGATCAACGTCTATTCCGAGCTCGCCGACTGGAGCACCGACCGTTCGAAGCGCAAGGCCGGCGAAATCTATCAGACCCTGCTCGAGGTCTTCGAGCTAGCGCGCGAAGAGAAGCTGACCACTGGCGAAGCGGCCGACCGCATCGCTGAGCGCCGCATCGAACGAGTGGGCACGTTGCACAGGTCGAGGATCAGCTGATCGGTGGCCTGTAGCCGGTAGCCTGTAGCCGGTGGGAGCTTTTCGGCAAGCCACCGGTCACTGGCCACCGGCCACCGCTACTTCGGGACGCCGGAGAGGCAGGAAGGGATGAACTTAGAGACAGTCGATCGCGAAGTTTACGACGCGATCCTCAGCGAGACCCGCCGCCAGGGTGACGGCTTGGAGCTCATCGCCAGCGAGAACTTCGTTTCGCCGGCCGTGCTCGAAGCGATGGGCTCGGTGTTCACCAACAAGTACGCTGAGGGGTACCCCGGTAAGCGCTACTACGGCGGTTGCGAGTTCGCCGATGTCGTCGAGGAGCGGGCCCGCAGCCGCGCCTGCCAACTGTTCGGCGCCGATCACGCCAACGTGCAGCCGCACGCCGGCGCCCAGGCGAACATGGGCGTCTACTTCGCACTGCTCGAGTCGGGTGACACGATCCTCGGCATGAACCTCTCGCACGGCGGCCATCTGACGCACGGCTCGCCGGTCAACTTCAGTGGTGTGCTTTATAACGTGGTCGCCTATGGCGTTCGCGAGGACGACCAGCAGATCGACTACGATCAGGTGCGCGAGCTGGCGAAGCGGCATAAGCCGAAGCTCATCGTGGCGGGTGCCAGCGCCTACCCGCGCACCATCGACTTCGAGACCTTCGCCGATATCGCGAATCAAGTGGGCGCGCGCTTTATGGTCGACATGGCCCACATCGCCGGCCTGATCGCCGCCAAGCTGCACCCATCGCCGGTCCCACACGCCGACGCCGTGACCACGACAACGCACAAGACGCTGCGCGGTCCACGCGGTGGCCTCATCCTCTGCAAGGAGGAGCATGCCAAGGCCATCGACAAGAGCGTGTTCCCCGGTATGCAGGGCGGCCCCCTGGTCCACGTCATCGCCGCCAAGGCCGTCGCGCTCAGGGAGGCGATGAGCGACGAGTTCGTGAACTACTCGCGCCAGGTCATCGCCAACGCCCAGGCACTCGCCGAGACGCTTGCCGAACGCGGGTACCGGCTCGTCGCTGGCGGTACCGACACGCACCTGCTGCTGGTCGACCTCCGGGATCGCGAGCTGACCGGTAAGGAGGCCGAGGAGGCGCTCGGCCGCGCCGAGATCACGGTCAACAAGAACACCGTGCCCTTCGAGACCCGCTCGCCGTTCGTCACTTCGGGGATCCGGATCGGGACACCGGCGCTCACGACCCGGGGGATGCGAGGGGCCGAGATGCGGCAGATCGGCGGCTGGATCGACGAGATCCTGCAGGCGCCTGGCGACGAGTCCGTCGCCGCACGCGTCCGCGACCAGGTCCTCGAGCTCTGCCGCGCCTTCCCGCTCTATGAGGAGTGGGTGGAGGGCACGTTCACCCGGCCGGCCGGGTTGGGAAGGAACAACAAGGAAGAGTGAAGTCGTTGGGAATTCTCGAAGTTCGAGAATTCCGGCCACGGGAGCCGCCCCGATGACGGGCCGGCGAGGCCGATCCCGGTACCCTTGACGGGGCCAGCGACCCGCGAGAGGTTGTACGGGTGTATGGTAACGCGGAGTGTGAGGCAGCGGGCGATGATAGTAGCAACAGCAACGATTCTGGGGCCAGGTGCCGGACGGAATGGGTGGGGCTGAATGGTGGGACAGAACCTGCTGGCTAAGCTCCGGGAGCAGAACCCGCGTTATTCGGACGCCGCCTACCTGTTTGTCCTTTCCGCTCTACAGCACGCGATCGAGAAGCTAGACGAGCCGCGCCATATCACGGGCCAGGAGCTAGCCGGGGGGGTCCGTGATCTGGCGATCAGGCGGTTTGGCCCCATGGCGCGCACCGTGCTCGAGCACTGGGGTATCCACGAAACCGCCGACATCGGCGCCATCGTCTACGCCCTCATCGATTGCCACGTGCTGATCAAGCAGGAGAGCGACAGCCGCGAAGATTTCCAGGACGTCTTCAGCTTCGACGAAGCCTTCGATCGCAACTATCCTTGGGGCAGGGTCGAGCGGCGCTAGCCGACCTGGGGCCCGGCCATCGATCGTGATGGCCATGCCTGGTTAGGGAGGGGGGTCTGATGGATCGCGAACGAGAGTTCCCCGTTTGCAGAAAGTGCGACGCAGGGTCGATGTTGCCATTGTCCGATTACGGACGCGACGGCGCGCCCATCATGTACAAGGCCTGGGTGTGCAGCAACCCGGATTGCGGCTACAACATCCGCATCGATA
>JASFTI010000122.1:0-9204 GCA_050053635.1 Gemmatimonadales bacterium | reverse complement strand
AAATCCGATTTCGTCTCCACCGTTTCCCACGAGTTCAAGAGTCCGCTCACCTCGATCCGCCAGATGGCGGAGATGCTGCAAGAGGGGCGAGTGCCTTCGGAGGAACGACGTCAGCGCTACTACGATGTGCTCGTGGAACAGAGCACGCGGCTCTCCTCGCTCGTCACCAACATCCTCGACCTGGCCAGGATCGAGGAGGGCCGGAAAGAGTTCCGGTTCGAGCGGGTGAACATCGGCGAGCTAGTCCGTGACCTGGTGACGACGACGCAGCACCGTGTGGGACACGAGGGTTACGTCGTGGAAGCGCATGTAGAGGATGCGCTGCCGCCGGTGCGTGCCGATCGGGACGCCATCGGACAGGCGATCTCGAACCTCGTCGACAACGCGATCCAGTACTCCGGTGACGCGAAGCGAATCAACCTCCACGCGTCCGCCGGCGACGGGCATGTGACGATCGCCGTGGAGGACTTCGGGGTTGGCATCCCAGCGGACGAGATCGACAGGGTGTTCGAGCGTTTCTACCGCGGCGGCGACGAGTTGACGCGAACGGTGAAGGGTAGCGGGCTCGGCTTGACGTTGGTGAAGGAGGTCGTCGAAGCACACGGCGGCACCGTACACGTGGAGAGCGAGCCGGGGCGCGGCAGCACCTTCTCCATTCGGCTTCCGGTCGTGACGGAGCAAAGCGATGCCGAAGATTCTGATCGTTGAGGACGAAGACAGCATACTGATGGCGCTGGAGGACGACCTCAGCCTCGAGGGCTACGCGGTGACCGGTGAGACTGATGGGGCCCGGGGCCTCGAGCGCGCCCAGAAGGGTCGTTACGACCTCATCATCCTCGACGTCATGCTGCCGGGCATGGACGGCTTCGAGATCTGCAAGCAGCTGCGCGCGGCGGGCGACGCCACGCCTATCCTCATGCTCACGGCTAAGAGCCAGGAAGTCGACAAGGTGCTGGGCCTGGAGCTCGGCGCCGACGACTACGTCACCAAGCCGTTCAGCCCCCGCGAACTCACCGCCCGGGTCAAGGCGCTGCTTAGGCGCGGGAAGCCGGTCGAGCCGCCGCTCGAGCGCGTCTCGTTCGGCGACGTCGAGGTCGATTTCAAGGGCTACGAGGTGAGGAAGAGCGGCGAGCCCGTGGAGCTCACGGCCCGGGAATTCGCGCTCTTGCGCCTGCTGGTCAGCCACCCCGGCGAGGTTCTGCGGCGCGATGTGATCCTGAACGAGGTCTGGGGCGACGAGTGGGACGTCTTCCCGCGCACCGTCGACACCCACATCGCGAACTTGAGAAAGAAGCTCGAGGACGACCCGGCCGACCCGAAGTATATCGTCAACGTGCGTGGCGTGGGCTACAAGTACGTGGCCAACGGGCCTTAACCGTCTCTTAACACTCGCTCGACGAACCCTTCAATCATCCTCGGACGTGTTCCGCTAGATTCGACCTCAGAATTCAGCCGGGAGCACTTCTCAGGAGCAACGATTATGAATCCGCGTCGTATGATCACCGCAGTTCTGGCGCTCGCGCTGGTCGTTGTGTCGTCCGGGTACGCTCAGCAGACCGCAGAGGAGCTGTACCAGGCGGGCCTCTACCAGGAGGAGGTACAGGGAGACCTGACGAGCGCCATCGAACTCTATGAGCGCATCCTCAGGGAGCACCCCAACAACCGCCCGGTGGCGGCGATGGCGCTCATGCACATCGGCCTCTGTCATGAGAAGCTGGGCAGCCGCCAGGCGCAGCAGGCGTACGAGCGGCTGGTGCACGACTACGCCGACCAGACGGAGATAGTAAGTCGGGCCCGCATGCGCTTGGCAGCGCTTCGCCGGTCCGTCGAAGAGGCGGAAGAGTCGACCATAGTCGTGCGGCGGCTGGCGGCCGGTGATGAGTTGGGTGGACCTACGCCGGATGGTCGTTACTTCGCACTCATAGACTACTCCACTGGGGACGTGGCTCTGCGGGACCTCGTCACGGGAGAAGTCCGACGATTGACCGACGAAGGCACTTGGGAACCGCCGGAGCAGTACGCCATCAACGTTTCGGTATCGCCGGACGGCAAGACCGCTGCGTACTCCTGGAGCAAGCAGGATTCGGTCATCGAGTTGCGAGTGGTGGGGCTGGATGGCTCGGATCCCCGGGTGCTGTGCAGCAACACTGACGGAGTCGGCTACCCCATGTCGTGGTCTTGGGACGGTCAGCACATCGCAGTCCCAACCTACAAGAGCGAGGATGAGACGGGGGGTATCGCATGGATTTCCGTCGAAGACGGCTCACTGCGCCCTCTGACGGCCCTCCCCTCGTGGGAGTGGATACCATCGTCGCACTCGCCGGACGACCAGTTCGTGGCGTACCAATTCCCGGTAGAGGAAGACTCGGGTCGAGATGACGTCTTCCTGGCCGCCACCGATGGCAGTGGTGCCGTCCCGTTGGTGAACCACCCGGCGGACGACCGCTTGCTCGGCTGGCTGCCGAACGCGGACCAAGTGCTCTTCCTCAGCGACCGATCGGGCAGTTGGGACGTGTGGGCGGTGCGGGTGTCAGAAGGCCGGGCGCTCGGAGAACCATTCGCCGTGAGGCGAGGCGTTGGCGAGGTCTATCCCCTGGGCTTCACGCGCGATGGCTCCCTGTTCTACGCCCTAACGACCTTCCGCTACGCGGCGAGCATCGCGCCGTTCGTGGGGCAGACCGGCCAGATCGACATGGCGGCGAGCGAGCCGTTGCTCGGGTCGAAGGTTGCTGCCCAATGGTCACCGGACGAGAACCAGCTTGTCTTTCTCAGTACTGAAACACCTGGAGGATACGAGTTCTCACTGCGGGTGCAGAACATAGCGACTGGAGAGGAACGGGTACTTGCCGAGCATCTCATTCCCGACAAACCCCTCTGGTTCCCGGATGGGAAATCGATCCTCATCGCCGCTAGGGAGAGGGGCCGGTCGCATGGTGGCACAGGACTATATCGGATCGACATGACGACCGGTGGAGCGACGCCTCTCATCGAGTTCCCGCCGGATCCTTCTTGGTGGAGTCTCGGAAACGCTTTCCACATGGGACTCGGCGGGATCCCATCACCAGACGGCGAGGGTCTGGTCTACGTCTACAACGGGAGGCTGGCATTTCGGGACCTCTCGTCGAGCCAGGAGACCGAGCTGTATAACCATCCGGGCTTGGCGACGCGGTCGCTCGCCTTGTCACCGGACGGTGCGGCGGTGGTCTTCGCAGTCAACGATTCCATGCGGCCGCATCCCACGACATACGTTCGCAATGCCGGAAGGTTGATGCTCGTCTCCCTGGAAGGTGGCGAGGTGCGCGAGCTTACCCGGCTGAGCGGCTCTTTTGGCAGCGTGGTATGGGCTCCCGATGGTCGGTACGTGTTCTTCCTGGAACGGCGCCAAGCTGGAGCTGCCTTGTGGCGCGTGTCCCGCGAGGGAGGAAATGCGGAGCGAGTCTGGGAGACCGAGCGCGCAATCGTTTCGTTCGCGCTCTCCCCGGACGGCAGTCAGGCGGTCTACACGATCCCTGAAGGCGAGTCCGAGTTCTGGGTGATGGAGAACCTCATGGCAGCGCTCAGCGAGGGGCAGTGAGCGCTTCACAGGAGTGAGGTATCGTGAATAAGCACTATGTATTGGCAACCATTCTAGCGTTCTCGCTGCTGTGGCCCACAACGGTATATGGCCAGCAGACCGCTGAGGAGCTGTACCAGGCCGGCCTCTACCAGGAAGAAGTCCAAGGGAACCTGGAGAGCGCCATCGACATCTACAGGCAGATCCTGGAGGACTTCCCGGACAACCGGGCGGTCGGCGCGCGAGCGCAGCTCCACGTCGGGTTGTGCTACGAGAAGCTGGGCCTGCAGGAAGCGCAGCAGGCCTATCGTCGGGTGATCGACGACTTCCCCGAGCATACGGATGAAGTCGCTGTGGCCCGGGACAGGCTCGCTGGCATCGTGCGTGCATTGGCCGAACTCAACCGGCAGCCGACCTTCCGGAAGATTGAGATCGCCAGTAAGCCGCGTAACGGTGTCTTGTCGCCGGACGGCGAGCGGCTGGCGTTCGTCTCGGAGGGTGCCGTGTGGGTGGTTCCGCTGCAGGGGAACGCCGGTCCGGATATCGCCGGCGAGCCGGTCCGGCTCGCCGAGGTGGCGGGTGTCTGGGACGACGGCAGCCTTATGGCGTGGTCGGCGGACGGGGAGTGGATCGCGGTGAACAGCTGGTTGGGTGAAGAGGAGCTTGACGGAGTCACTGTCATACCGGTTGGCGGCGGCGAGCCTCGCGCGGTCCACCTACCCGACCGGTATAGGAGCCTCTGGGGCCATCGCCTGGGTCTTTCTCCGGACGGACAGACGGTAGCGATCTCGGCGATCGAGCTAGGCGCAGAAGTGGAGTGGGCGAACATCCGCACCTACACGATCCCGACCGCAGGGGGCGAGCCGCAGCAGGTCTCTCCCGGCACGGCCGGGCTGCCATCCTTCTCCCCTGACGGCCGGTACATCGCGTATGTAGGCTATCGTGAGATAGAAGACTGGGACGAGAACACGATCCATCCGCCGCCTGACGGCGACCTGTGGGTCGCCCCGTCCAACGGCGGCAACCCGGTCAAGCTCGCCGGCGTGGACGGCGGCCGGTTGAGAGGGCCTGTGTGGTCGCCTGATGGCAAATACATCGCCGCCCACTACGAGCAGCCGGTACATAACACCGACAGCAAAGAGATATGGGTGTACTCGGTGCTGCCTGATCGAGCGAGTGCGGGCGAGCCGATGAAGATCCCGCTTCCTCGGTCCAGCTGGAACATGCTCGCGGGTTGGACGCCGGACGACGAGCTTGGGGTCTTCATGCGATCCGAGGAACATCATGCCATCTACACCGTGCCGGCCCAGGGAGGAAAGGCGGTGCAGATAACACCGGCGGTAGTGTGGCCCCGGTCTCCGAGATGGTCAGAGGACGGAGAACGCATCTACTTCTTACAGAGTGGACAGGGCATCCATCATGTCTCTGCCGACGGCGGCGACCCTGTCGTGTTTCCCGTGCCGGAACAATGGAAGACCGCTGGCGCTGGTAGTCTGGACGTGTCGCGGGATGGCGAGAGTATCGTCACGCTCCTCTATCAGGCAGGAGAGGGGGATATTCTCGACTACGACTTTTGGACGGTCCCGCTCGATGGTGGGCGCCCGACTCGGCTGACTAGCGATGGGTCCCGCAAGGATCTTCCGTGCTGGTCTCCCGACGGGCGCTGGGTCGCGTATGTCAGCTATGGCCGGCAGGAGGAGTCTGAGGATGAAGCCTACATTGCTATCTACGTTGTCTCTGCGGAAGGTGGGGAAATCAGGCAGGTGACCTCGGAATCGGACAGCGTACGGGCCAGAGCCATCAGCTTCACACCGGATGGCGAGCGGATCGCCTTCTTCTCGGGCCGCGCGATCAAGACGATACCGGTCGAAGGCGGCCAATCCGAAACCCTCGTTGCAGGGATAGCACCCGGCAGCGGGAATCTGGCCTACTCCCCGGACGGCTCGAAGATCGCGCACAATGCTGGCGGCAAGATCTGGATAACCCCGCTCGCCACGGGAATACCGAAAGAGCTACGCACCGGCCTGCCGGAGAACGCCAGGCTCAGTGAATTCGGCTGGTCGCCGGACGGCTCGAAGATGGCGTTCGTGGTGTCGAGTGGCGGCGAACCGGGATTCTTCCTGATCAGCGACTTCCTGCCGGAGGAGAGATAGCTGCTCCGATCGATCTGACGCCGTCGCTGCTTGCGGCTACAGGGCTCGCCACGGTATCCTCACGTACATGGCGAGCCCTGCTCTTTCCCAAAAACTGCTGAAGGAACTCCGTGCCGTCGTCGGACGCGGTAGCGTGCTCACGGAGCCTGGCGAGCTGCTACCCTACGAGTCCGATGCGGCGACCGCCTACCGGGGCACGCCCGCCGCCGTCGTCTTCGTTCACAGCACAGAGGAGATCCAGGGGGTCGTGTCGGCGCTGCACATGGCCAGCATCCCGTTCGTGCCGCGGGGCGCCGGCACCGGGCTGTCGGGCGGTGCCGTCGCCGAGAACGCGGTCATTATCGAGCTGTCACGGATGAACCGCATCCTCTGGATCGATGCGGAGAACCGGCGAGCGCGTGCCCAGCCGGGCGTCGTGAACACGCGGCTCAACGAAGCTTTGCAGCCGTTCGGGCTGATGTACGCGCCCGACCCGTCCAGCCAGACGGCGTGCACGCTGGGTGGGAACGTGGCGGAGAACGCCGGCGGTCCCCACTGCCTCAAGTACGGCGTCACCACCAATCACATCGTGGGGCTGACGATCGTCGCGCCGGGCGGTGCGGTGATGGAGCTACCCGGCCCCGAGGGACCGGGCTACGACCTGGTGGGGCTGTTCGTCGGGTCGGAGGGGACACTGGGGATCTGCGGCGAGATCGAGGTGCGGCTGGTGCCGATGCCGGCGGCGGTGGGCACGCTGCTGGCCCACTTCGACGATATCGAGGGAGCGAGCCGCGCCGTCTCGGCGATTATCGCCGCTGGGATCGTGCCCGCCGCGCTCGAGATGATCGACAAGAACACGCTGAAGGCGGTGGAAGCGTCGGTGTTCGCCGCCGGGTTCCCCACCGACGTTGCGGCGTCGCTGATCGTCGAGCTGGACGGTCCGGGCGCTGGCCTGGCCGAGCAGGTGCTACAGGTCGAAGAGATCTTGGAAAAACACGGGGCCCGAGAGGTCTCGGTGGCGGCGAGCGAGCCCGAGCGCATGAAGTTCTGGAAGGCGCGCAAGTCGGCGTTCGGCGCGATGGGCCGGATCGGCTCCGACCTCGTAGTACAGGACGCGACGGTGCCGCGCAGCAAGCTGCCCGAGATGCTCTCGAATATCTACGCGGTAGCCGAGAGATACGACCTGACGATCGCCAACGTCTTCCATGCCGGCGACGGCAATCTGCACCCCAACATCGCGTTCGACCGTCGCGAGGTGGGGATCCTGGATCGGGTGCACGCGGCGAGCAAAGAGATCATCGAGGCGTGTGTGGCGGCGGGCGGCACGATCACCGGCGAGCACGGCATCGGTGCCGACAAGCGGAAGTACATGTCGCTCGTCTTCTCGGACGCCGACCGTCAGGTCATGCGCTGGATCAAGCAGGTCTTCGATCCTGCCAAGCTGTGTAACCCGAACAAGATCTTTCCGGACGAGCCGGAGACACCAGTCCCGAGCTGGGTTGGCACGGTGGGCGTGCGGAGATCGAAGGCCAACCCGGACGAGGTCGCCGGCGCGATCGAAGCGGCGATCGGTTCGGCTTGCCTACTAGATAAGCCGGGCAGCTTCATCGTCGACGGCGAGCCTGCGGGCGTCGTCGCCGAGCCGGACTCGCTGGAAGAGTTGGCCGAGCTGGTGCAACTGGCCGGCAAGTCGGGCTGGGCGGTGGTCCCGGTGGGCCAGGGCGGCTGGCTGAACGTCGGCAACCCTCACCGGCACGTCGATCTCGTAATCACCATGCGCCGCCTGAGCGAGGTGGTCGAGCACGCGCCCGACGATCTGCTCGCCACGGTACTGGCGGGCACGTCGAACAGCGATCTCAACGCGACGCTGGCGAAGGAGGGCCAGTGGTGGCCGCTGGACCCGCTGGGCGATGGTACGGTGGGCGCGACGATCGCCACGGGGTCGGCCGGCTCGCTGGCCGCGAGCTACGGGGTGCCGCGCGACCTCGTCCTCGGGCTCACCGTGATCCGGCCCGACGGGCGCGTGGTCAAGACCGGCGGCCGGGTGGTCAAGAACGTGGCCGGCTACGACATGGTGAAGCTGTACACGGGGAGCTGGGGCACGCTGGGCATCATCGCCAAAGCGCACCTGCGGTTGCACACGCTTCCCCAGGCGGAACGGACGCGTGTTTACAGATCGGGAGAGGTGGGCGAGCTGGCGGCTTTTGCGATCGATCTCGCATCGGGCAGGAAGCTGGTGCCGGCGGCGGCGGAGATAGTGTCTCCGGCCGCCGCGGCGGCGCTCGACATCGACACCAAGGACTGGGTGATGATCGTTCGCTGGCTAGGTCATAAGGCGGCGGTGAACGACGCCGCCCGAGCGGCGAAGACTGCGGCGGCCAAGCGGTCGATCCGGGTCGAGTCGCGCGACCGGGTCTGGGGGTCCGTCGTCGAGCTGGAGGACAGCCTGGCGCCGGCGCTCACCGTGCGGGCCAGTGTGCCGCTGCGTGGCGTGGAGGGCGTCATCCGGCAGGCGACGCCGTTCTGCGGCGGTGAGACGCCACCGCTGCTCGCTTCGCCGCTCGCCGGTCGGGCCTGGATCTTCGTGCCGCAGCAGTTATACGGCGCCGCGTCGAGCGAGCGGCTGTGGACGCTGCGCGTGGAGGAGCTGCGCCGTGAGGCGGCGGAGGGGGGCGGCGTGGTGCGGGTCGAGCGGGCGCCGACGTCGCTGCGCCGGATCGTCGATCCCTGGGGCGAGCCGGGCGCGGCCCAGCAGTTAGTGAGTGGCCTCAAGATCAGGTTCGATCCGGACGCGATACTGAAACCGGGATTCTTCGTGGGAGAGATGTGACGTGGGGTGGGGAAATGGGAAATGGTCGGCGGCGGTCCGCAGGATGGTGCCGGCGACCGTTACGCTTGCTGCATCATCCTGTGTCTTCTACCAGCCCATCGAGCCGTCGAGGGTCTGGCATTCGTTCGAGGCGACGGCGTACTGCGACTACGGGTTCACGGCGTCGGGCATCTACGTGCGGGAGGGCATCGTCGCCAGCGATCCCAGGGTGCTCCCCCTGGGCAGCGAGATTGACATACGACTCGAGGACGGAGACGTTCTCGAGAAGCATCAGGTCATGGACACGGGTGGCGCGGTGAAAGGCTACGTCATCGACATCTGGATGCCGACCTGCGAGGCGGCGACGGCGTTCGGGCGGAAGCAGGTGAAGGTGAGGGTGCGGAAGAAGGGAACGCTGAAGAATTAGGGATTCGGGGATCCGGGATTCGGGGATTCGGGGATTGGGGGAATTGGGAATGTTGGAGGGGGAATCCGTGGGATTGGGGAGTTGGGGCGATAACGATAACGACAACGACAACGATTGATGAAGATATACACTCGGAAAGGTGATGGGGGTGAGACGTCGTTGTTCGGGGGGCGGCGCGTGAGCAAGGACGAGCTGCGGGTCGAGGCGTACGGAACCGTCGACGAGTTGAACAGCGCGCTGGGGCTCGCCGTGGCGGAGCTTCAGAAAGAGACGAAGGAATGGC
>JASFTI010000121.1:0-9246 GCA_050053635.1 Gemmatimonadales bacterium | reverse complement strand
CGGGGCAGGGCTCAAAGGAGATCGCTGACGAGATCGCCGTCCTCTACCTCAAGTCCGAAGCGGACGACAAGAAACTCGAGTGGTCCCTCAAAGCCGCCGACCTCGCTGAACGCCTCTACGCGCTCTACGAGGTCGACGAGTTCCTGCGTACGGCGGCGAAGAACTGCGATGACGAGCTCGAGCGCCTCAAGATCCAGAACCGCCTGGCCAGGATCTACGCCGCCACCGACAGAGAGCCCGAGGCGGAAGCGCTGCTGCAGAATGTCTTCGAGCGGACCCGCGAGCTCGGGGATCTCGAGACCGAGGTCGCCGCAGGCGTGATGCTCGGCTGGCTGCTACTCGAGCGCGGTGTCGAGCCCGTGGAAGTCTCTTCGCTAGCCGGAAGCCTGGTCGATCGCGCTCGCACGGCTGAGATGGGCGCAGAGCTGGTGATGGCCCTCGATCTGTCGTGCGTCGTGGCCGAGAGGGTTGGAAGGGCCGAAGAAGCGTTGCTGATGGCCGAGGAGGCCCTCTACGTGGCCGAGCAGAGCGGCAACGCTGAGACGGTGGCACAGGCCGCCTACCGCCTGGCACGCGTCCACGTGTCCTGGGGCAGTCCGGAGGACGGCCGCAAACTCGCACAGCGCGCTCTCGAGGTGTTCGGCCAGGTCGATGAGTTGGGCGGCGTCGCGGTCTGCCACGACCTTCTCGGGTTGGCCAACTTCCGGGCCGGCGAGTGGGACGGTGCTTTCCACCACTGGCAATCGGCGCTGGAGAGTATGGAGGTCGCCGGTGTGGCCGACCAGAAGATCGCCATGCAGGCCAATATCGCAGAGCTGTTGACACTGCGCGGCGAGTTCGACCGGGCGATGCACCTGTTCAACTCGGGGCTGCAGCTGGCCGAGGAGCTCGAAGATCCCTCCCTCGCGTTGCGTTGTAGGGTCGGTATCGCGCGGCTCGAGTTCGAGCGCGGAAATTACGTCTCCGTCCTGGCGATGACCGAAGAGATCCGAAAGCTCCTGCCCCCGAGCGGCGCCTGGAAAGCCGATTTTCAGACCACCGCGATCCGGGCGCTGGCGTACCTGGAGACGGGCGACGAACTGCAGGCGTGGCAGGAGGCGGCGCGGCTCGAGCAGCTCTACCAGGGCAAGGAGGGTTGGTTCGAGCGGCGAGCCGAGGGCGATGCCGTCCGCATCCGGGTCATCGATCTCGACAGCGACGCCTGGCTGGCCGGCATGGTCGCACAGCAGGGGATCGGCGAAACGACCGAAACAGATCCCTACGGCGAGGGGTTCCTGCAATACCACCAGGCGCAGGTCCAGGCTCGCGCCAAGCCGGCGGAGGCACGCGTCGCCGTGGACCGCGCGATCGCCTTGTTCGAGCAGCTCGGAGCCGCCCCAATGCTCGCTCGCGCCCGGCAGCTGGCGGAAGAGTTGCCCGAGGTCGATCCTGAAGCCGAGCCGGCCGAAGACCAGGATGTGTCCGATGACAAGATCGACGCCTGGTTCGATAGCCTCGAAGGTTGATGTTGTAGGAAAACAGCTTCGAACATCGAACATCGAACTTCCCGCAGCCAACGTCGAGCGGACACCCAAACTAACCCTGCACTCTGAACGTTAGTAATTGATTCGCCAGACGGCGCAGCGCGCCCATTTCGATCTGCGTTCGCCCTTCCGACCTACGGGCGACCAGCCGGCGGCCATCGATGAGCTGGTCGCCGGTCTCGAGCGCCGAGAGCGCTGGCAGACGCTGATGGGCGTCACCGGCTCGGGTAAGACGCTAACGATGGCGAATGTGATCGCGCGTTGGGGTCGCCCGACGCTCGTGATGAGTCACAACAAGACGCTCGCCGCGCAGCTCTACGGCGAACTCAAACAGTTCTTCCCAGCCAATGCGGTCGAGTATTTCATCTCGTACTACGACTACTACCAACCCGAGGCCTACGTACCCCAGACGGACACCTACATCGAAAAGGACGCCTCGATTAACGAGGACATCGAGCGGCTCCGCCTGCGCACGACCTCCAGCTTGATGGAGCGAGTTGATGTAGTCGTCGTCGCCTCGGTCTCGGCGATCTATGGCCTCGGCGACCCGGTAGAGTACAGAGACTTGCTCGTAATCCTCGAACGCGGCCAGGAAATTCGCCGCGATGACATACTCGCGGCCCTGGTCGACGTGCAGTATGGGCGTAACGATCTCGACTTCCGGCGCGGATCCTTCCGCGTGCGCGGCGACGTTGTCGAGGTCTTCCCGGCTTACGAGGAACAGGCGGTGCGCATCGAGCTTTGGGGCGACGAGATCGAACGGTTGACGAAGATCGACCCGCTGACCGGCGACGTGATCGCCGAGCTCGATCGTACAGCGGTATACCCCGCGACCCACTATGCTATCGGACAGCGGTCGCTCAGGCGGGCCGGCGAGTTGATCCGGGCGGAGCTCGATGCTCGTCTGGCCGAGCTGCGCCGGGGCGGACGGTTGCTCGAGGCGCAACGCCTCGAGCAGAGGACCCGCTACGACCTCGAGATGCTGCGCGAGGTCGGGTACTGTGCCGGCATCGAGAACTACGCGCGCCACCTCTCGGGCCGCGCCGAGGGCGAACGCCCTGCCTGCCTCATCGATTACTTCCCCGAGGACTACCTGGTCATCGTCGACGAGTCGCACGTCACAATCCCACAGATCGGTGGGATGTACGAGGGCGACCGGTCGCGCAAGCGGACGTTGGTCGAATACGGTTTCCGCCTCCCCAGCGCCCTCGACAACCGGCCCCTCAAGTTCGAGGAATGGGAATCGCTGGTGCCCCAAGCGATCTTCGTCTCGGCGACGCCGGGCGACCACGAACTGGAACGCTCGGGCGGCGTCGTGGTCGAACAGGTCATCCGACCGACCGGTCTCCTCGATCCGGCCGTGGAGGTCAGGCCGGTACGCGGCCAGGTTGACGACCTGATAGGCGAGATCCGTGAGCGCTCGGCGCGCGGCGAGCGGGTGCTGGTGACGACGCTGACGAAGCGGATGGCCGAGGACCTCACCGACTACCTGCTGGGGATGGGGATCAGGGTGCGCTACATGCACTCCGATATCGGTGCCATCGAGCGGGTCGAGATTCTGCGTGGCCTGCGCCTGGGTCTCTTCGATGTACTTGTTGGCATCAACCTGCTCCGCGAAGGTCTCGATCTGCCGGAAGTCTCGCTGGTCGCGATCCTCGATGCAGACAAAGAGGGCTTCTTGCGCTCCGACAAGAGCCTGATTCAGACGATCGGTCGAGCGGCGCGCAACGAGCACGGCAAGGCGGTCATGTACGCAGACACGCTGACCGGTTCCATGCAGCGCTGCATCGAGGAGACCAATCGCCGGCGCGAAATACAGCACGGCTACAATGTGGAACACGGCCTGACACCCCGGTCGATACGCAAATCGCCCGATGAGGTGCGGCGTGCCACTGCAGTCGCCGACTCGCGCCGCGACCCCGGAATGCGGGCGGTGGAGACTCTGGCCGCGCTGCCCGAGCTGGAGCCCGACGAGCTCGTCGAGCGGCTGACGCTGGCGATGGAACAGGCGGCCGCGGAGCTCGACTTCGAGTTGGCGTCCGAGCTGCGGGATCACATCTTCCAGATCAAGGCGGAGATGGAAACGCGTGGGCGGAACGGATGAATCGTTGGGAATCCGGGAATCGGGGAATTCGGGGAGTTCGGGAATGCGGAAGGGAACGGGCGAGAGAGTTGGGGGACCTTCGGAGTGAGAATGGCGACGGTCCATACTTCGAGTATTCTGCGGGTCAACTAATCTATTGATCATGGATTCCCGAACTCCCACTTTGGGCCCCGGCGCCTTTTCCGAGCCGCAGCTGGTCCGCTGGGGCAAGCGCGTCGGCGCCACCATCCAGCCGCCGCTATGGATCGCGCTGCACGGCCCGCTCGGGGCGGGGAAGAGCGTTTTGGCTCGGGCCGTCTGTCGGGGTGCCGGGATCGCCGGCCACATCCCTTCGCCCAGCTTCACCCTCGTCCAGGGCTACTCGAGCCCGCGGAGCTTCACCATCTACCACGTCGACCTGTTCCGTCTGCAGCCTGGCGACGATATGGAGCCCCTCGGTTGGGAAGAGCTCGTGAGCGCTTCGGGCCTGGTACTCTTGGAATGGGCGGAACGTGCCGGGGACCGGCAGCCGGCCGATCGCTGGGAGGTCAGCCTCGATTACGGCTCGACACCCGAGCAGCGCGTCGTCCTGGCGCGACGCCTGGGCTCCGCCCCGGAGCTGGTGGGATGGTGAAGAACGCCGGCCGCCGGACCAGCGCCTCGAAACAGGGGGGCGAGCCGCAGGTCTGGCTCGCGCTCGAGACTGCTACGTCCGTCGCTTCGGTTGCCGTCTGGCGTGACGGCTTGGCCTTCGAGTGCAGCTTCAACATCCAGGGCTCGCATTCGGAGCGCCTGCTGCCCGCCGTCGATCACGCCCTCGAGGTCACGGGGATACTTCCCGAACAAATCGCCGCGCTCGTCGTCGGCAGTGGGCCGGGCTCGTTCACCGGTGTGCGGATCGCCGCCTCGATGGCCAAGGGCTGGACGATGGCGCGGGGTACGCCACTGTTCGCCTATTCCAGCCTTCTGGCGCTCGCCGCCGGGACCGGCGTGAGCGGGCCCGTCTGCGCCGCCTTCGACGCCCGCCGCGCAGAGGTCTACGCCGCCTGCTACGAGATGTCGAAGCAGGGGACCAGCGAGAGGTTGGCCCCCGCGGCCTGGCGGCTCGAGGCCCTTCTCGACGAGCTGGCCCGCCGTAATCTCGAGCCGGCCTTCGTCGGTGACGGGGCGCGAGCCCACCAGGAGAAGATCACCGCAGCTCTGGCCAACGCGGTCGTGCTCCCGGAGCATCTGGCCCTTCCCCGCGCCGCGAGCCTACTCTGGCTGCGCTCGGTCGCCCCAGAGCTGGGGCATGTCCCGCAGCCGCGCGACTGGGAGCCGCTCTACGTCCGTGATTGGCGGGTCCCCGACGAGAGGCGCGGGAAGTGAGCACCGCCGAGCGACTGATGGTGCCGGACGTTCGGCGCATGGAGGAATCGGACCTCGACTCGGTGATGGAGATCGAGCGCGCGTCATTCTCCACGCCCTGGAGTCGCGCCAGCTTTTCCAACTTGCTCGGCCGCGACGATGCCTCCCTCTGGGTCGCCGCGGTCGAGGGGAACGTCGTGGGCTATGCTGTCGTATGGTACGTCCTCCGTGAGGCCGAGCTGGGGAACCTGGCCGTGGCCTGCGGCTGGCGCCGCTGTGGCGTCGGTCGCTACTTGCTCGACTGGGTGCTCGACAAGGCCCGGTGGCGCGGTGTGGAGCGGATCTACCTCGAGGTGCGGGTGAGCAACCGGGGCGCTCAGCAGCTATACGAGCGGCGTGGATTCCGGCATGTGGGCGTCCGGCGCCGCTACTACCGGGTGCCGGTCGAGGATGCCCGAGTCATGTGCCTCGAGCTGGGCCCCGGCGAGTAGATTCTGCTGTAGGCCGGGGCCAGCAAGCGACGCGTTGACAATAAGTTGACGGGCGGGTATAATCTTGGCTGGCGTCAGTTTAGGCCGTTTTGACGCCAACCGCCTCAGTGGAGGAGCCATGTCACGCAGTGTCAACAAAGCGATCATTATCGGCAATTTGGGCGCCGATCCGGAGATCCGCACCACGCCGCAGGGGAGCCGCGTAACCACGCTCTCGGTGGCCACGAACCGCCGCTGGCAGAACCGCAGCGGTGAGATGCAGGAGGATACTCAGTGGCATCGCGTCGTCGCCTGGAACAAGCTGGCCGAGATCGTTGAGCAGTACCTGAAGAAGGGCGACCGAGTCTATATCGAGGGGCGGCTTCAGTATCGCCAGTGGGAAGACCAGAACGGCCAGAAGCGCTACACGACCGAGATCGTGGCCAACGATATGGTGATGTTGGGTGGCCGCGGAGAGGGCGGCCTCGAGATGCAGAGGACGCCGAGCTATGGGGGTGAGGACTATGATGACTTTCCGGCGGAATCGCTGGAGGAGGGTGACGACCTGCCCTTCTAAGCACCTCTTGTCCGTTGCCGCAATCGCACTAGCGGCGCTACTGCCTGAAGCCCTCCCCCTACACGCTCAAGAAAGGCAGGAACCGACGACGCCCCAAGAGGGCCGTCGGATCCACGTCGTCCGTTCCGGGGATACCCTCTGGGATCTGGCCGAGTTCTACCTCAGCGATCCTTTCCTCTGGCCGGAGATCTACCGGATCAACACCGTCGTCGTCGAGGACCCGCACTGGATCTATCCGGCCGAGGAGCTGACGGTCCCGGGAGTGGGCGAGGTCCTCCGGCCGCCGGTTCCGGGAGAGGAGCGAGTTCCCGGCGAAGAGGTCGTCGAGCGGGTTCCCACACCCGAGGTCCCCACGCCGGAGGTTGGGGAGGTCCCCGAGCCGATCGAGGTCGAGGAACGACCCACGATCTTCGTCGAACGCGATATCGCGGAGACAACGCTGACCTATCAGCCCATCGCCGCGGTGCCGCCCAGCGCTGTTACCGCCACCGACTTCCACCGGGCCGGTATGCTCTTGCCGCTCTCCGAGCTCGGACCGCGCGGCGAAGTCGTCGATCCCGTGACACCTCGCGGTCTCGAATTACCACCGCTCTCGACGATCCATCGGTTCGGTCGCTTCTATTTGAGCCATCCCGGCGGCGAGCCGCCCGACCCCGGCGACCGTATGCTCCTTTTGCGGATCGAGCGGCACGTGAGACCGTGGGGCAACGTGGTCCGGCCGACCGGACTCGCGACTATCGCCGCGGTGCATGAGGACGTCTCAGTGGCCGTCCTGGTCGAGGTGTACGACCGCGTCCTGCTCGGCGACCAGGCGATAGAGGCCGAAATGTACTACTTGCAGCCCGGTATCTTCGCCGAGCCCGTGTCGACGGGGCCCGGCGGTGAGCTGATTGCCCTTATGGACTCCCAGCTGATCGTCAGCACCGAGGACTTTGTATTCATCGACGTCGGCCGCACACAGGGCATCCAGGTCGGCGACGAGTTCGAGCTCTACGTGGAGCCTCGGCGGAGCCAGGAAAGGCTGAGGCTGCCGGAAGAGTACGTCGGTAGGGGCAGGGTGATGCGGGTAACCGAGCGAACGGCGACCCTCCGCCTGCTCGACATGCGGCACCCGACGATCGACGTCGGCCTACCGGTACGGTTGGTTGCCAGAATGCCGTCCTAGGCTGGAGCCCTCGACTGGGTCGCTTGCCATGGCGATACCCGACCGGCCGGCTCTTAGAGCCGGCCGGTCTTTTTTCTGGCCTATCGATTGGTATATTCCCATTCGCATGCACCTAGTTGCCTACGCAATCGCTGCGGTCCTCTATCTGGCCGCGTCCGTTAGATATACGATGCGGTTTGCCCGAGCCCACTCGGGTGCTACCGCGCTCGTGGCCATCATCGTCTATCTGGCTGTTCTCAGCCATTTGCTGGGCGTCGGCCTCTACTGGGCTGGGTACGGGGAGCCGCCGCTCGTGGGGCTCGGACCCTCGCTGGCCAGTCTGGCGCTGCTCGTCGGCCTCGCCATCGCCGGCCTCGCGCGCTTCAGCTCGGCCAGGCCACTCGGGCTCTTCCTCGCTCCTGTGGCGACGCTCCTCCTCGTTCTCGCGATGATCGTCGGAATCGAGCCGACCGGATCGGTCCTCGCCTTTCGCGGCACCTGGCTCGTGATCCACATCTCGGCCGGCTTCATCGGCTACGCCGGTTGGCTCGTGTCAGCGACGGCCGGCCTGATGTACTTGCTTCAGTTCCGGCAGCTGAAGCA
Organism: Gemmatimonadales bacterium; assembly: GCA_050053635.1. Classification (GTDB taxonomy): domain Bacteria; phylum Gemmatimonadota; class Gemmatimonadetes; order Palauibacterales; family KS3-K002. The sequence continues at coordinate 1,499 of JASFTI010000121.1, read as the reverse complement.
CAAGCAACTGGGTGCCGTCTTCGAATTCTTCCCGCCCCTCGAGACGCTCGATAAGCTCGCCGAATGGGCTCTCATCGCTGGCTTCTGCACCATGACTCTGGCTATCGCCATCGGCTGGGCCTGGACGATTCGCTTCGAGGGCGGTTTCCGCTGGGCGGATGCCAAGGTCATCTGGGGCGTCCTCGCCTGGCTGGCGATGCTGCTGGCGATCTGGATTCGGTTCAGCCGTGTACGGACCCCGCGTCAAGCGGCGGCATGGAACGTTGCAGGATTCGCTGTGGTATTTGTGGCATACCTTGTGGCCAGAATGATCGTCCCGGAGACGCAGTTCTTCCTGTAGCGAAGAGCGGAGCGAAGGAGGTTCCCGGAGTCGTGTCCACGATCGATCCCCTCGAGAACGGACCAGAGGTCGCGTAATGCCGTTCGCCGTAATCGGCTTGAACCACCGGACGGCGCCCGTCGAGGTACGCGAGAAGTTCGCGTTCGACTCTACCGAGATGACCGATGCGCTCAGCCACGTCCTCGGTGGCCGAGGTGTGTCGGAGGCGGCGTTGATCTCGACCTGCAATCGGACCGAGTTCTATCTCCACGTCACCGATTTCGACCTGGCCATCCCTCGCGTCATCGATACACTCACCGCCCAAGCCGGCGAACTGCCCAAGCCCGCCGAGCGCTACCTCTACATCCACCGCGGTGCCGACACCATCCGGCACCTCTATCGAGTCGTCTCCGGCCTCGATTCTATGGTGCTCGGCGAGGTCCAGGTGCAGGGGCAGGTCCGCGAGGCCTATGAGACAGCCCGCAGCCTGACCGGCCAACGCCAGGCGGTCCGCGCCGTCTTCAACCGCCTCTTCCAGAGCGCTCTGTCGGTCGGCGGCCGCGTGCGCAGCGAGACGCGGCTCGCCGAGGGGGCGGCCTCCATACCTTCGGCGGCGGTGGAGTTGGCCCGCAAGATATTCGGTTCGCTGCGCGGCCGGCGCGGCATGGTGATCGGAGCCGGCGATATGGGAGAGCTCACCCTCGAGTGCCTCGTAGACGAGGGCGTGTCGAGCATCCTGGTCGCGAGCCGCAACATGGTGCGCGCCAAGAGAATCGCTGAGCAGTTCGGCGGCTCCGCGGTAGCCTTCTCCGATTTCTGGGAGGAGCTCCCGCAGATGGACATCGTCATCACCTCCACAGCGGCGCCTCACACGATGGTTACACTGGAGGACTTCCAGCGCCGCATGCCCGGAAAACTCAAGTCGCCCCTCTTTGTTATCGATATCGCGATACCGCGCGACGTGCAGCCCGAGATCGGCGAACTGCCCAACGTCTTCCTCTACAGTATCGATGACCTGCAGGGCATCGTCACGGCCAACCACGAGCGCCGCAAGGCCGAAGTGCCTAGAGCCGAAGCGATCGTTGACAACGAGGTCGACAAGTTCTGGCGCTGGTACTCGGGCCTCCAGGCCGTCCCCTTCATTCGACAGTTGCGTGAGCGGGCTGAAGACATGCGGCAA
>JASFTI010000120.1:0-9308 GCA_050053635.1 Gemmatimonadales bacterium | reverse complement strand
ACCGCCTGCGAGGCCATGACGATAGGGTCGACGCTGAGATGGGGCGCCGCCCCATGCGCCTGCTGGCCGCGGATCGTCAGCCGGAAGTGATCCGACGAGGCGTAGATCGGACCCGAGGTGTAACCGACCTGGCCGACCTCGAGGTCGGGGTTGGTGTGCAGAGCGAAGATGGCCGCGGGCCGCGGGTCCTCGAGCACGCCTTCCTGGACCATGAGAATAGCGCCGCCGTCTTCACCGGGTGGTGGCCCTTCTTCGGCGGGTTGGAAGATGAACATCACGGTTCCCGGCAGCTCATCGCGCAGCGTGGCGAGGACCGAGGCAACGCCGAGTTGGACGGCGGTATGGACATCGTGGCCGCAGGCATGGCTCACCCCGACGTCTTTCCCCAGATAGGTGGTGCGCACGGTCGACTTGAAGGGGTAAGGCGTGTCCTCGGTCACCGGCAGAGCGTCCATGTCGGCGCGCACGGCAACGACCGGCCCCGGCCGCCCGCCCTCGAGGATACCCACGACGCCGGTGTGTGCGACGCCGGTTCGGACCTCGTCGAAGCCGAGCTTCTCGAGGTGGGTGGCCACTATGCGCGCCGTCTCGAACTCGCGATTGCCGAGCTCCGGGTACTGGTGGAAGTGGTGGCGTAGCTCGATGATCTCGGCGGCGTAGCGCTCGACTGCCGAGTCCACCCGGGCGTCCTGGGCGGCGGCGACTGCGGGGAGCGCGAGAGCGAGTGTCATACAGACCGCGACGAATCGTAGCACGGGATCCTCCTGTTGAGCGGCCGTTCTGGTACTGACAAGGTTAGCGGGACGCTGTTGGGCCGCAATCCCGAGTTCAGCGGGTAGTCGGGTGGCCGGGGGCGCCACGGGTCGCTACTTTGGCTGGACTTTTCGCCATCGTCATCCCCATCCTCATGCTCGGGAGGGAATCGATGACGATTACGGTAACGATGACGATGACGATAACGATGACGAGGAAGGCCCCATGAAATCGGATCGGAGTGCTTCGATGGGTACTACGAGAAGGGAGTTTCTGCAGGTGACGGCGGCTGCGGGCAGCGCCCTCGGCCTCGGGCTGCTGAACGATGCGCGGGCGCAGGAGCGGCAGGTGCCGCAGGCGGAGAGAGCGCTGCGCATCCTCATACTCGGCGGGACCGGGTTTACCGGCCCGCATCAGATCCATTACGCCCTGGCACGCGGCCATGAGGTGACGATCTTCAATCGTGGACGGACGCAGCCGACGGTGCACCATGAGCTGGTTGGCCAGGTCGAGCAGTTGCTGGGCGATCGTGACGACGACCTCGAGGCGCTTAAGGGCCGTGAATGGGATGTGGTAATCGATAACTCGGCCTCGATCCCCCGCTGGGTCCGGCAATCGGCGGGGCTGCTCAAGGACTCGGCGGACGTCTATCTGTTCGTCTCGTCTCTGTCCGTCCACGCGGACAACAGCAAGATCGGGATCACCGAGGACGATCCGGTGGCGACGATCGACGACCCGACGATCGAGGAGATCACGGGCGAAACGTACGGGGCGCTGAAGGCGTTGTGCGAGCAGGAGACGCGTGACGCTTTTCCCGACGGCGCGATCGTCGTCCGGCCACACCTGATAGTTGGTCCCGGCGACCGGTCGGATCGCTGGACGTACTGGCCGGTGCGGATCGGTCGCGGCGGCGAGGTCATGGCGCCGGGTGAGCCCACGGACCCGACTCAGTACATCGATGCCCGCGACCTGGTCGAGTTCGAGATCCATCTGGTCGAGCAGCGTGCTCTGGGCACCTACAGCGCGGTCGGGCCACTGTCGCCGCTCAGCATGGCCGAGTTGCTCTATGGCATGCGCGCGGTCGTCAGCAACGAGATCTCATTCACCTGGGTGAACGCCGACTTCCTAGCCGAGTGTGAGGTCGCGCCGTGGGGGCATATGCCGGCGTGGATCCCCCCGCGTGACGGCATGGAGGGGTTCAGCGCCTTCGAGAACTCGCGCGCCGTTGCTGCGGGTCTCGAGTATCGTCCGCTGGCGGTGACGGCCAAAGACACGCTCGAATGGTGGAAGACGTTGCCGGAGGAGCGGCGCGCGGAGCCGCGAGCTGGACTTCCTGCCGAGCGTGAGGTCGAAGTTCTTGCTGCGTGGCACGCGCGGGAGGCCGGTACTCGGTAGTCAGTTATCGGTGGTTGGTCCTTCCGAGTTGCGACTTCGCCGTTACTGACCACCGATCGCCGACTACCGATCACTACAACACCGGGTACAGCGCGATTGGCACAGGCTAGACCGAACCTCGTTACACGGCTCCTACGCCGGGCGGTGGATATAAAGCCCGAGGAGGTAGGTGCGCTACTGCTGTCGTGCGCCTATTACTTCTTCGTCCTCGCCAGTTACTACATTTTGAGGCCGATCCGCGACGAGGTGGCGGTGTTCAGCGGGGTGCGGACTCTGCCGTTCCTGTTCACCGGCACGCTGATTCTGATGCTTCTGGCCCACCCGCCGTTCGCCGCGCTGGTCTCGAAGCTACCGCGCAAACGGTTCGTATCGATCACCTACCGGTTCTTTGCGGCCAACCTGCTCATCTTTTTCGCGCTGCTCAAGTGGGCACCGGAGAGCGCGAACATCTGGATCGGTCGCGGTTTCTACTGGTGGGTCAGCGTATTCAACCTGTTCGTGGTCTCGGTCTTTTGGGCGTTCATGGCCGACGTGTTCCGCAATGAGCAGGGTAAGCGGATATTCGGGTTCATGGCGATGGGTGGGACGCTGGGTGCGATCGCCGGTGCGGCTACGACCGCTTCGCTGGTGCAGCATATCGGGCCGGTCTACCTGATCCTGATCTCGGTGGTGCTGCTCGAGTTTGCCGTGTGGTGTGTCCACGCACTCTCGCGGCGGTCGGCGATGTCCGGTCGTACGTCGCCGGAGGAGACGGGAATCCGGGTGGGCGGCCTGCCCGAGACGGAGCCCGGGCGTGGCTACTCGCCGAAGCCGGACCGGGCGGCCGAGGAGCCGATCGGCGGAGGCGTATTGGCGGGTTTCGCCCAGGTCTTCCGGTCCCCGTACCTGCTGGGGATCGGCGGCTACATGCTGCTCTATACGATCATCGCGACCTTCCTCTACTTCCAGCAGACGGCGATAGTGGAGCAGTCGATCAGCGATCGTGCGGTGCGCACGGCGTTTTTCGCCAAGATCGACTTGGCGGTGAACGTTCTGGCGATCTTCACGCAGGCATTCCTGACGGGACGTTTCATCAAGTGGCTGGGTGTGGCGGTGACTCTGGCGATCCTCCCGGCGATATGCGTTCTGGGCTTCAGCGGCCTCGGTGTGTGGCAGTTCCTCGGAGTGCTGGTCGTGTTCCAGACGTTGCGGCGCGCCGGCAACTACGCGGTGGCGCGGCCGACACGGGAAGTCCTCTACACGGTGGTCACCCGCGAGGAGAAGTACAAAGCGAAGAATCTGATCGACACGTTCGTGTACCGGGGTGGTGATCAGGTGGGCGCCTGGTTCTACGGTGGGATGTTGTGGCTGGGCGTGGGTATGTCGGCGCTGGCGTTCTTGGCGGTGCCGATCTGCGGGGTGTGGCTCGCCGTGGGTTACTGGCTGGGACGGCGGCAAGAAGTGCTGGCCCGGGGACAGGCCCGAGGTGACCTGGCCGCGCGCCCGGCGCCGGCGGCTGCTACTTGACCCCGACCAGGATTGTCGCCGAGAGGCGCTCGACGGATATGGAGTCACCTTCGCCGCCCCCGGCGGCGTAGGTGAGGTACATGACGAGACGATAGTGCTCGTTCTCGGTCTCGACCGTTATCTCATCGCGGCCGTACGACTCGCCGCGCTCCTCCTTGGCGCGCAGTTCGATGAGCATCGGGGTGAGGTCGATGCTCAAGGCGTTTGCCGGGTCTCCGGCGCCGGCCAGCTGAAGCCTGGCTCCCTCCAGCGATAGCTCTGTCGCACCGTCGAGCATTGCGGAAATGCGGGTGGTATCGGAAGCGTCGCGTTCGAGCTGATAAACGTAGTCGAAGTCGCTCACCGCCACGGGGTTGGGTGCCGAGCCCCCGACTGAGTAACCTTCCGGCTCAGCTTGCCAACGGCTGACGTAAGCGACCCCCATCTCACGGGTGGCGATCTGCGGGGTCAGCTCATCTGGGAGACGGCGGGGTTCGGCGTACCAGTCGCGTATGCGGTCGGCGCCGTGGTAGCCGATGACGTACTCGACGATGTTACTGATCTCCTTCTCGCGCTCGAAGGGGAGGGGCTTGGCCGTCCGCTCGAGCCTGCCGTCGATCATCACCTGATCGGTGATCAACATCTCCCGCAGACGATTCAGTTGACTTCGCCGAGCGAAGGCGGTTGCCCCCCAAGGCCCGAACGCGGCGAGCGCCGACACGACGCATAGCGAGATCGGGATGATCCTGATGTCCGTCTTGGCTCGGAAACTGAAGTAGAGAGCGATGCCCAGCAGCCAGGCCGTCGCCACCACCACCAGGTAGCGGTTCTCGGTTACTCCGTAGTCGGAGATCCGGGTGACTATGGCGACGGAGATCAAGACGATCAGAGGGTAGAACGCCCAGTAGAAAAGCTTCGCGTACGGGACGACCCACTTGCTCTCCGGCTTGTTGCGGATCGGGTGGACGAGCAGCAGGGCGAGCATCCCGGCCAGCGAGACGCCGATCACCGGATAGCCCACCCAGCCGTTTGGCAAATCCCATTGGATGATGATCTTCGCCATGTACGCGTATAGAATCACCATGTACACAACGACCAGCGGGATGAGCACGTACTGGGTGAAGATGCGCAGCGCGATCGGATAGTCGCTGACCCGTCTCAGACCCCGGATGTCCCGCGGGATACCGGCCATGAAAAACCAGGTGCTGTAGACCAGCGCGATCCAGTAGAAGAGCTGCGCGTACCTTCTCCCCTCTATGTCAAACCCGAGCAGCGCGTCGCAGGCGCCGAGCGCCAGTGCCAGGCCGACATAAAGCACGGCGGAATACAGCGCCGCCGTGGCTAGCCTCAGAAACATCACCTTGTTGTACTGCCAGAACCCGTTCTCCTCTCCGGCTACACCGAGAAAAGGCAAGAACGAAGTGGCCAACAGGATCGCGGCTAGCAGCAGCAGATACGATACGACGTCCGCACCTTTTACCGGTGTCGGTATCGCCAAGTAGTAGCCTACGAGTAGGATCAAGCCGACGAGCGTGACCCCCAGGTGAAGCTTCCTGGGCCAATCCCGGCTCTCCGCCAAAATGCGCAGCGCGTAGAAAAAGGGGATCCCGAGCAGACCCGTCATGATGACGGGCCAGAGGGGTTGGGTCACCCCGTCCGTGTCGAAGCGTTCGATAATGACGTGGACTGCCAGCGCGGCAACGATCGCCGACAAGATGGAGAGCGGAAAACGCTCAAAGGTTTGCCGGGCTTGATGTGCTAAGGCGAGCAGGGAGGCGAAACGCTGGCTGCGTATGTCCTGACGTGCCTCCATCCTTGACTCTCCGCGTTGTGTGGCGCCGGGCTGGCGGGGGCCATCGGGGCAGGGGAAAGTTGTCGCGGAGTCTGTCTTGCGGCAAGAGCCTAAGTGTCCGCCGGCGCGCCTTCACCCTCCTGGCCTGCCAGTTCGGCCATCCGTTCCACCGACTTCAGCATCTCCGCCTTCACCTGCTCGAAGTCGGCGCTGCCGCCCGCCGCGACCGCCGCCGCGTTGAGCCTGCGGACCAGATCGATGAAGCGGTCGACTTCACCGCGGAGTGCAAAGTAGCGGCGCTCGCTGGTCAGGAAGGGATGCGCACCGTAGAGGAAACCCGCCAGGACGATCAGAAGCCCGATCATGATCGTCGCGTACCAGGCGAACAGGTTCCTCAAGAACAGGAAACTGCTGAGCACGATGGCCATGCCGATGATGGCGGTGACCAGGCCGATGTACTTGTTGAAAGCGCGGCGCCAACTACCGTGGCCCTGATCTCCCATTGGCCTCCTCGACTGTCCACGTTAGGGCACGGCAAAGGGGGGACGTATTAAGTTAGGTATTGACGCCCAGATTACAAGGACTTGCGGGATCGGCGGCCAGCCAGTGGGGGGAGGCAAAGCGTAAGCTCCCTTACAGTCGGCTGGCGGCCCGTTCCACCCGGTTACCTACTCGGCTATCTTGCTGAACTATCACGAGAGACGAAGGCAACGGGAGATGACCGCCCAGAAGCATCAGCCAGAACGGCAGGAGGAAGTGAACACATCATCGCGCGCGGTGGACGGAGACTACCGCAAGCTGGCCCGGATCGAGGACGCTTTGCGTCAAAGCGAGAGGCTGTTCCGGACGTTTTTCCAGAGCACGCCGGTGATGATCCATTCGCTGAACGAGAACTGGGAGCTGGTCAGCGTTAACGATCACTGGCTGCGGGTGATGGGTTACCAACGGAGTGAGGTACTGGGCCGTAGGGCCACGGACTTCATGACCGAGAAGTCACGGCAGGAGGCGCGAGAAAAGTACTTCCCGGCGTTTCGGGAGACGGGATATGCGAAGGACGTGGAAGTCCAGTTCGTGAAGAAGAACGGCGAGGTGGTGGATCTTCTGCTGTCTGCGATCGCGGAGCAAGAGGCGGATGGGAGGATCGATTACACGATCGCCTTCCTCCTGGACATCACGGATCGCAAGCGTGCGGAGTTGGCGTTACAGAGGAGCGAGGCGCGCTTTCGCACGCTGGTGGAGCACGCGGCCGATGGCTTTTATGTGATCGATCCTGAGGGGCGTGTGGTGGATGTTAACCAGCGCGCCTGCGATAGCCTGGGTTATACGCGGCGCGAGTTACTGGGCATGAGAGTCGCCGAATTCGCGGACCGCTCGCCGGTAGAGATCAGCGAGGTCCTCGGGCAGCTGGAGGCAGAGGAAGCGCTGTCGGTCGAGGGACACCACGTACGCAAGGACGGCTCGAGCTTTCCGGTAGAGGTGCGGATCGGTCTGTTGGACGAGGGTGGTCGTAAGGTGTGGATCGCGCTCGCGCACGATATCACCGAGCGCAAGCGAGCGGAGGCGGCGCTGCGGGCCAGCGAGGAGCGGTTTGCAGCCATCTTCAGGTCGGCGATGGATGCCATAGTGATCGTCGATTCCGAGTTTCGCATCAGCATGTTCAACCAGGCGGCGGAACGGGTCTTCAATTGCCCAGCCGCCGAGGCGCTTGGTGGTTCGTTTCGAGATTTCTTGTGCACGGACTCGAGAGCGGCGCTCGATCAATGTGTGAAGGCGGTCCAGCGGGCGGAGAGCAGGTACTGCTACTTGTGGGCGCCCGAGGGGCTGACCGCGGTGCGGGCCGACGGCGAGCAAGTACCGGTCGAGGCGACCGTGTCGCTGGTGGAGGTCGGCGAGCAGCGGCTCTACGCCATCATCCTTCGCGACATCAACGACCGGATGCGCTCTGAGGCCGAGCTCGAACGGCTGCACGAGGAGATGGTGTATTTGCAGCAGGAGCTGGAGACGACCCATGGCTATGGTGAGATCGTCGGCACCGCACCGCCGATGAAGTCGGTCTACGAGGCGATCGAGAAAGTGGCGGCCACGGATTCCACGGTCCTGATCACCGGGGAAACGGGCACGGGCAAAGAACTCGTAGCGCACGCCATCCACAGCGCCAGCCTGCGGAAGGATAAGGTCCTGGTCAGGGTCAACTGCGCCGCGCTGCCGGCCGGGCTGATCGAGAGCGAGCTGTTCGGCCATGAGAAGGGCGCGTTTACAGGAGCGACGAGCCGGAAAATCGGCCGCTTCGAACTGGCGAGCGGTGGTACCATCTTTCTCGACGAGATAGGCGATCTCCCGCTGGACCTGCAGAATAAGCTGCTCAGGGTACTCCAAGAGGGTGAGTTCGAGCGGCTCGGCGACTCGCAGACCAGGAAGGTCGACGTCCGGGTGATCGCCGCCACCAACCGGGACCTGTCGGATGCCGTCGACCAGGGCGTGTTCCGCTCCGATCTCTTTTATCGCCTGAACGTATTCCCGATTTCTGTGCCGGCCCTGCGCCAGCGCAAGAAAGACATCCCGTTGCTGGTCAAACACCTCGTCATGAAGTACAGCGTCAAGCTGGGTAAGAAAATCGAGTCGATCCCACAGGCCTCTATGAACGCTCTCATGGCCTACGACTGGCCCGGCAACGTGAGGGAGCTCGAGAACGTGATCGAGCGCGCCGTGATTCTGACGACCGGCTCGGAACTTGAGCTGGGCGACTGGCTAGGCGGCTCGGCCGCCGCCGGCCCCTCGCGTATAGCGACGCTGGAAGAGTTGGAGCGCGACCATATCACAAGGGTGCTGGAGGCCACCGGCTGGCGCGTCAGAGGCGACGCCGGTGCCGCCGCTCTGCTCGGGCTCAAGCCGACGACGCTGGAAGCCCGGATGAAGCGGCTGGGGATCGAGCGCCAGCGGCGGGGCTGACTCCAACATATCGTAGACCCTCCAATATATTGGAGACCAGCCCCCGGTTCGCCGGGCGGGGTCGGGGTACGGTGGTCTCTGCAATCCCAATCATACCAACTTATTAGAGCGCTTGGCCGATCCGTCCCTCGTCTGGCCCGGAATTTCCTCTAGCGACCCCTGTCCGGATCCCGCCCGACGCCACGCTGGCCCGGGCCTCGGACCAGAGGAGAAGCCGATTACCCCGGTTCGCGAGGAACCGATAAGGCCGGAAGGGTGGCTCATATGTACGCGACAGCAACAGTGATGTCCGACACGAGAGGGAATACATTCGAGATCGAGGCTCTGCCTCACCTCGACGCGGTGTACCGGTTTGCCACGATGCTGTCTGGCGACCCGGTCCACGCCGAAGACCTGGTACAGGAAACGATGCTGAGAGCGTTCCGGTCATGGCACAGGTTCCGCAGCGGAACGAACGCGCGGGCCTGGCTGTTCACGATACTGCGCAACGTGTTTATCAGCGACTATCGGCGTAACCGTCGGAAGGAGCACACGGTCGATCTGAGTGACGTAGAGGAGATCACGTTCGTCGAGCCGATGGAAGGCAAGAATCCCGAGGCTCAGTACCTGCATCGGCTGATCGACGACGAGGTAAAGCAGTGCATCGCCGAGCTGCCGGAGGTCTATCGCTCGACGTTGTTGCTGAGCGATGTGGAAGGCCTGAGCTACGAGGAAGTGGCGAACGTGCTGGACCTGCCGCTGGGGACCGTCAAGTCGCGGCTCTTCCGGGCTCGCCAGATTCTGCAGCGACAGCTGCACGACTACGCCGTCGAGATGGGATATATACGGTCGGGAGAGGAGCTGGAGCTAGCGGTGGGAGCCTAGGTATGAGAGGTATGAAGGTAGCCAGGGCGCTGCTGCTGTCCTATGCCTATATCGCTTTGGGAACTTCAGT
>JASFTI010000119.1:0-9377 GCA_050053635.1 Gemmatimonadales bacterium | reverse complement strand
GGTCCGCTGGGGCGTCTGCTGGAGCCGTTGGGCGATTTATCGGAAGCGGAGGCGCGGGAGTCGCTGGGCGCGCAAGCGGCGACGCTCGTCGATGCCGGCGTCGACGCGATCATCATCGAGACGGAGAGTAGCCTGGAGGAGCTGGGCCTGGCGATCGCCGCCGCCCGCGAGGCAGGCGCGCCCTGTGTGATCGGCTCGATGGCGTTCGACGTGATCCGCGACGGCACCGAGCTGCGGACGATGATGGGCGTCAGTCCCGAGGACGCCGCCCGCTTCATGGCCGAGGCCGGCGTCGACGTGCTGGGACTGAATTGCGGCAAGGGCGTTGATGCCGCCTGGGCCGCCACCGCGGTACGGCGCTACCGGAGCGTCAGCGAGCGTCCGACGATGGCGCAGCCGAACGCCGGCCTGCCCGTCCTCGAGCAGATGAAGGTCGTCTATAAGCAGGACCCCGAGAGCATGGCGGAGGGGTTGCCGGAACTGCTGGCCGCCGGGGCCCGCGTCGTGGGCGGTTGCTGCGGCACGACGCCCGACCATATCCGGTGCTTCCGCGCGATAGTGGATGGTTGGAACGCTCGCTGAGGGAAGGCCGGACCTCCCCAATTGTCAGTCGCCTCTCTGCAGTCTCTCCAGTTGAACTCGGGCCCAGAGATGGTTCCGGTTCAGCGACAGCGCCCGGCTGAAAGCGTAGGTCGCCCGCGGGGTGTTGCCGTTGCCCAGCTGCCCGAGCCCCAGCAGGTAGTAGGCCGCCGCCATCTGCTCGCCGGGCGAGCGGCGCCGGCCGAACTTGGCGAAGAATTCCAGGCTCGAGCCGCCCTCCAGTGCTGCGATCCGTTCCCGGGCGACGGTCACGAGTCCGTCGAACAGCTGGCGGGCCTGCGCTTCGCGGCCGAGCTTGCGGTACGCCATCCCCTGGTAGTAGTCGAGGGCGGAGCGGCCCGTCGGTCGCGTCCCCGTGGCGGCTTCCTCGTAGCGCTCGCGCGCCGTCTCCACGTCGCCGGCCGCCTCGTACGCTTCGCCCAGCAGGTAATAGACGTGGCAGGCGCGGCCGCCGTTGTATGGTCGGGCCACCTCCAGGTTTCGCGGATACTCGAGCGCGGCCTCGTAGTCGGAGATCGCCGCCGCGTAGCGGCCGGCCTCGACGTGTTCCAGGCCCCTCAGCAGGTGGGCGTCGACATAGGTCGTGTGAATGTTGCCCAACCCTTCCCACCTTCTGAAATGGTCTGTCGCCATGTACTCGATCGCCTCGTCGTAGCGGCCCAGTTGCGTCAGCAGAACCACCTCTCTCGAGAGAGCGTCGTTGTGCCCTGCGATTGTCTCGTGGTTCCGCTCCAGCAGCGCCAGCCGCTCTTCGGCATCGGCGCCACCGGCCTCGTACAAGACATCCAGCTCGTAGTAAAGCCTCGGGTCGTCCGGGCCGAGCTCCAGCGCACGTTCCATACTGGCGATCGCCTTCGGCACGTCGTTCTCCACCTGCACGTAAGCGCGAGCGAGGTTCCTGTGCAGCGTGGGATGCGTGTCGTCGATCTCTCTAGCGCGGACCCACTCCGTAAGCGCCTGCTCCGGCTGATGGTCGTACAAAAGGTTGCCCAGGTAGTAGTGCGCCAGCGCGTCTTCCGGGCTCCTCGTGTAAGCTGTCTGCAACACGTCGATCGACTCGAGGCGGAAGGGGAAGCAGTAGTCGGGCGGCATCTGCGTGGCCAGCTCGTAGACCGAGCGCGCCCGCTCTTCGTCCCCCAGATGATCGAAGGCGTACCCGAGATAGTAGTAGAGCATCGGGTAGACGTTCGCTTCGTGCTCGTCGTTCGGGTCGGTGAGGAATGAGAGCAGGCTCACCGCTTCGTCCCAGAGGCCGGCGTTCACATAGTCGATCGCCGTCTCGAGGAAGGGCTGCGCCTCGAGCCAATGCCGAGCCTCGTGCCACGGCTTCGCGTCCTCCAGCAGCCTGAACTTCTCCAGCCGCCGGGCGCGCAGCGCGTCTCGTGACTCCGAGACCTGGCGGCCGTCTCCGGCCGCCTCGCCTAACAGGTAGAGTTCGTGCCGGGCCCAGAGGTCGAGCGGCTCGTCGGCCAGGATCGCCCGGGCGAGCTCGGCGGCCTGCTCGAGCCGCCCCAGCCGCCGGAGGACGGCAGCCTTCAGGGCCTGTGCGTCGCTGTTCCAGGTGTTGGTCGCGATGGAGCGGTCAAGGTGCTCGAGCGCGGCGCCGAAGTGACCGCGCCGGCCGTCGATCTGAGCCAGCTGGTAGTAGGCGGCCGCGTGGAACGCCTGGCTCCAGGTCGCCTTGTAGAAGGCGTCGTAGGCGGCGTCGAGATCACCGCCCAGCTTCAACGCCAGCCCCAGGTAGTAGTACGCCTCTCCGTCTCGCGGACTCGTGTAATCCTCGGTGGGGCGGGCGAAAGCGGCGCGGAACCGCTCGGCCGCCTCGGCGAAGAGCCCGCGTCGCAGGCTGGCGATGCCGAGCCGCAGGTTCACCCGCGAGTTACCCGGATCGCGTTCCAGCGCCTCCTCGTAGTAGGGCCTCGGGCTGAGCGCCGGGTTGTAGAACTGTTCCAGACGCAGGCCGGTCAGGTAGAGCTCTTCGACACTTGCGATCTCTCGCGGCGGCGGCGGCGGAGTCACGGGATCCGGCAGCGGCGCCTGCGACGGCTCGACCGGCCGATAGGCCACCAGCTCTTCGCCGGCGGAGGAGACGAGCGAAGCCCGCAGGTCGGTGGCCTGGGCACCGGGCGGTAGTGCAATCTCCGCTATAAAAGGAGTGGCCGGATCCAGATCGACCGCCTCGTCGAAGATCGGTTCGTCGCCGGCCACGAGCCGTGCCCGCGCGTCGCGGAAGTGGGAAGTAGTGTTGAAGCCGAGAGTCGCGACGCCGTCCGGCGAGATCTCGAGGTTGACCGCGGCGTCGAGTGTCGCGTTCTTAACGCCGCCGATCCCGCGGATCGGGTACCAGTGCTGGCGCACCAGCTTCGCTTCGTACGGCTGCAGCCAGCTGTAGTCGGGCTGGTTGTCGGAGTAGGCGCCGGCCATCAACTCGATATATGGTCCGTCATCTTCGGTGAGTATCTCATCCCACAGCCGTCCCACCGGACCTGGCCCCCACTCCCAGAACTTCTTGCCGGGCGCGATGTGGTGATCGGCGACGTAGACGACGCCCGCCTCTTTCGCATGATCGTAGCCGGCGAGGAACTCGTCCTCGTAGTTCCAAGCGAAGAACGAGATCGGCGACGGGTGATTCCGCCAACGACTGATGTCGACGCCGGCGTAGTCGATGCCCCGGTAGTCGGCGTCGGCCACCGGCCAGCGAGCGAACTGGTTCTTGCCGTGGTAGGTGGCGAATTGCGTGCCCGGCGGAAAGATCACCTGGTAGTCATTTCCGGCGTGCACCGCCGGGTTGGCCCAGTAGAGAAACGAGTGAGCGAACGGCGTCCTATTATGGGGCTTGATCGTGGCCTCGAAGTACGACTTCCCCGGTCGCAGGGTGAGGCCGACGGTGAAGCGCATCCGGTGGCGCAGATCGAGCTCGCTCAGCCAGATCGTCTTGCTGCCGTCCTCGTTCTCCTCCAGCGCATAGTCCATCGGGATGAATGCGCGCGACCTATGATGATGCGGGAAGTTCCATTCGATACCGCCGGAGATCCAGGCGCCCAGCATCCCGATCAGCGCCGGCTTGATCACGTGCTGACGGTACAGGAAGTCGTACTCGTTCGTCTTGTCCACCGCCTCGAACACCCGCCCACCGATCTCCGGTAGCGCGCAGACCCTGACCCACTCGTTTTCGAGACAGAGCAGGCTGTACGGTTTGCCCACTCGCCGATCGGTCAACTGGTCGAGCATCGGGTATGGGTAGACGCGACCCTCCGCCCCCTGATAGGCTCGTCCGGCGTAGAAGCGCGGGTTGCGATCGGGGGCGCCAGTCTCGTAGGTCGGGATCACCAGCGTCTCCTCGTAGGCATCCACAGGTCCGGGGCCGCCGCAGCCCGAACACAACGCCAGGGCGGTCAGCGCCAGCAGACCGCTCGTCATCCGGCTACCGCAATCGTCAACCATCGGATCCTCCGCTCGCTCGCTCGAACGCCGGTATCCAGTCAGTGGAAATGAAGATGGGGCTCCCGTAACCACCTAAGATGGCGGCCCCAGGCCCCTTGTGACAGCCACCCACCGCGTGCCTTGCTGTGCCGTGAGGAAAAGGGGCATCATAAGGTTGCGATGGACAGAGAGCCCAAGACGAAGTACCCCAGCGAGCTGGAGCAGTGGCGCCGCCCGCTGAAGGACGTTGACACGGTGGCCCGGGCCCATCTCTTCAGGGCCGCTGTCATTCTGGTGCCCGTCGGCTTGTTTATGAGCCTGCTGATCGGCTCCCTTCTGGCGAGGCGCGGGATGCCGTTCCCGCTGGGTCTGCTGATTGGCTTGGGCGGCATCTCTCTCATCTACGGCTTCATATACTTCGTCTTCATCGGTGGCACCGCCTCGTTCCTTGGGAAGATCTACTTCTCTTCCGCTCCCCCCCTCGAAGGGCCGCAATCGTGGCGCGGCCAAGCGCTCGCCGTGCGCGGCTCGCACGCCGAGGCGCTAGAAGCGTTCGAGGCCGAGGCGGCGCTCTACCCGAACGATCCCGGACCCTGCCTGCGCGCCGCGGCGCTCTGCCTGGAGGAGCTGGACGATCCCGAGAATGCGATCGCCTGGTACCTGCGGGCGCGGAAGACGGAAGGGCTTTCCCGTGAGACCGACGAATACATCTGCGTCCGCATCGCCGATATCTCGGAGTCGATCGGCGATGACTCGCGCGCCAGGGTGGAGCTGCGCCGGCTGCTCGAACGGCACCCGGGTTCGCAGTACGTGGCGGCGGCGCGTAGCCGGCTGGCGATCCTCAAGGCCAGGCAGGCAGAGGAACACGAGGCCGGGGAGTCCTCTCAATAACCCACCGGAACTGGCGCGAAGGCGTCACATGTTTTAATTAGTGCTGTATCCGCCGACCGATCGGCGGGCCCCAACCAGGAGGAAGTGTGCGGTACGACCCGAACCTCGTGCGGCCGATGCGGGCCGAGCTCACCTCGCTCGGCTTCCAGGAGCTACTTACCCCAGAGGACGTAGACGGCTTTATGGCCCAGCGGACCGGGACCGCGCTGGTCGTGGTGAATTCGGTCTGCGGCTGCGCCGCCGGCATGGCGCGGCCCGGCGTGAACTTGGCGCTGCAGCGGGGCCCGCGGCCGGACCAGCTGGGCACCGTGTTCGCCGGGATGGAAGTCGACGCGGTGGCCCAGGCCCGGAGCTACTTCGCAGACTTCCCGCCCAGCAGCCCGTCGCTGGCGCTGTTCCGCGACGGCGAGCTGGTGCATTTCGTGCCCCGCCATCAGATCGAGGGGCGCATGGCCGTCGATGTGGCCAACGACCTGATAAAGGCGCTCGAGGAGCACTGCGCGCCGGCGACTTAGACTCATGGGTACTTTCCATCAGAACAAAGGCGAGCTGCACGGCGTCACCGTAGTTGTCGACACCAAGGGCCCCAAAGTGTTCATCGGTCGCTGCTGGGAAGAAGACGCCGAGAAGATCGTGCTGCTCGACGCCGACGAGTTCGAGGATGGCAACAACGGGCGCTCGAAGGAGGAGTACATCCGCGAGGCGGCGAAGGTCGGCGTCTGGAAGAAGCACGAGCGCATCATCGTGCCGCGCGTCGTCGTCGCTTCGGTGACGCGGCTGGGGGAGATTACTCCGGCCTAAGGAATCTGGTCGAGCGCGTCGGCGACGCCTTTGAAGCCGCCGCCCAGGCTCGCACCGCCGTCGACGGTGATCTCGACGCCGGTGATCAGGGAGGCGGCGTCCGAGGCGAGGAAGAGGACCGTCACCGCCACGTCATCGATCGTGACGAGCCGACCCAACGGCACCCGCTCGCGGTAGGCGTCGACGATCCCGATCGACTCGGCCAGCCGCCGCGCACCCTCGGTATCCTCCACCAGCCCCGGGGCCACCGCGTTCACCCGGATGCCATCGCCGCCCCATTCCACCGCCAGCGTGCGTGTCAGGTTGAGGACGCCCGCCTTCGCCGCGCCCGAGTGCGCCATGAAGGGTGCGCCGCTACCGACATACGTCGTCGTGATGTTGACGATCGAGCCGCCGCCCGCATCGCGCAGCGCCGGGTAGACGGCCTGGCTCATGTTGAACGTGCCGGTCAGCACGATATCGACCACGGCGCGCCAGCCCTTCTCGGACAGCTCGGCGGCGCGAACCAGGAAGTTGCCGGCCGCGTTGTTGACCAGGAGATCGATGCGGCCGAAGCGGTCCAGCGCTTGCGCCACGACAGCGTCGCACGCTTCGCGGTCGCGTACGTCCAGCTGGCAGGCGAGCGCTTCGCGACCCAGTCGCTCAACCTCGGAGACCATCGGCTCGAGGTGGGCGAGCCGGCGGCTGGCCAGCACGATGTCGGCGCCGTGTCGCGCCAGGGCACGCGTAATCCCGGCACCGATCCCGGTGCCGCCACCGGTGACGCAAGCTAACCGTCCGGCGAACAGGTCCGGCGGGAATAGACTTGAACCCTTTCCCGATCGCATTTGGGCTCCTGGATCCAACAGACCTCAGCTGTTTCTTTCGCCACTCAGCCGGCGCAGGCCGTCTTCTGCGCGGGCGAGCCAGGGACCTACGACCTCGGGCTCGCCGCGCTCCCAGAGGCGCGCGGCCATGAGATAAAAGCGAACGGCCTCGTCGTAGTTCCGGCGGGCCTCCTCGATCAGCCCGACCTCGAGGCTGGCTCGAGCGGTGTAGAAGCCGATCCAGGTGTAGGGTGGGTTGAAGGAGCGGAAGAGCCAGGCTGCGCGGTCGGTGTCGCCTCGGGCGGCGAGGACCTCCGCCAGATGGAAGCGCATGGCAGGCTCGGGATCGGCCTCGCCGACATAGTTGGAGTGGATAGTCCAGAGGTCGTAAGCGCGTTGCGCCTCGTCGAGTGCGGTATCCAGATCGCCGCGACGCATGGCCAGGCGCGCTTCGATGTCGGCGCTCAGCGAGCCCGTCCAATCCCACCATGTGTCACCGGTGGGCAGCTCCGCGATGGCGCGCTGCCATACTCTCGCTTCCGCCGTATCGCCGAAGGCGGCGTGGTGGGCGCCGACTGCCCAGGCCGTGGCCCAGACGGCGGGCTTCGTATCGAGGTAAGCTGCGAGTGATTCGGCGGGAGCGAAGGCGGCGAGCTCCGCGACGCTGCGCGCTACGGCGGTTGGATCGCCGATCCCGGTCAGGTGGGATGCGACGAAGAAGCGGTTGACCACGGGCCGGATGCGATCCAGCTCGCCGGCCGTGACCAGCGAATCGACGGCCGCCTGCCTGCCCTCGGCGAGCCAGAGCTGGGTGCGCGCTCCCGATCCCACCCGCTGGTGGAAGCTCGGCATCGAGTCGGTGGTGAGCTCGTCGCAGAACCGCTCGGCCAGCGCGGGGCGAACCTGGCGCAGATCGCGTAGAGCCGTCGTCGCGATCGGGATCGGCTGAGCGGCGAGTGCCCGCAGGATCGAGTCGCGAGCCGTGGGCGGAGCGACCAGGGCGCGGTAGGCGCCGACCCTGCCGCGCACCACGGCGCTGCTGTCCGTGGCCTCGAGCGCGTCGTAGTGTCGTCGCGCGGCGGCAGTGTCCTCGGTCCAGAGCGCGATCCAGGCCCGCGTCAACCGAGCTGTGACGGCCCCGGGATCGACGCGGAGAGCGCGCTCGTAGGCGGCCAGTATCTCGTCCGTACTCTTCTCTATCTGCCAGCCGTCGCGAAGGTAGGTGAAAGCAAGCGAGTTGAGGGCCTCGACGTCGAGCGAATCGATGCCGAGGATGCGCTCGAACAGGAAGGCTGCCTGCGCGCCATCGGTGTCGTCGAGTGCCATGTTGGCCTCGACGCGCAGACGGTTGCGCGGCGTCAGTCGCTCGCGGTGTCTCATCGCCCGCTCGATAATCTCGCGCAGCCCGACGAACGGTTGCGAGTTCAGGTACAGCAGCCACGACCGGATGTTGAAGTGCTCCAGGTGAGCCAGGGCGAAGGTGGAGTCGAGGGCGACGGCGCGCTCGATCGCTGCCTGCGCTGGCGCGAACTGCCCGCGGCGCGCCAGGCTCTTTGCCTCGAGATAAGCTTTGAGCGCATCCGCGTTATCTGTCGCCAGGCGGTCGATCTCCGGCACCGTCGGAAGTTGCTCGCGCTCCCAGATGGACGTCACCAGGTCGACCGCCAGCCGGTCCACCGCAGTTGCCAGGTCGTCGGTGTTGGCCGACGACCTCAGCGATGCCAGTGCCGCGCCGCTCTCCGTATCGTAGACCCGGGCGATGAGATCAATCGTCGTGGCGCCCGAGATTACAGTGCCGGTCACAAATCGCCGCGCCGGGGCCCCACGACTCAAGCGTTTTGCCTCGTCCAGCTCCGGCGCCCGAGCCGGTGCTCCGCGTTCCGGGCGCAAGGGGCGCCAGAACCCCGCGGGATCCATCACCCGCACTCCGGGCGTTCCGTCCAGGGTGACGACCAGCAGGTCGGCTATGCCTTCGCCGGCGACGCCTGCTTCCGTGCCGCTGGTCCGGAAGGGAAACACGGCCACCGAGACTCGCGGGTCGGGCGCGACCTCTGCGTGCCCCTCCGCCCATGCGTTCCAGAGGACGAAGAAGAAGCCGGGGAAGAGAACCGCGGAGCCCGCAGCGGCCAACATGATGCTTCGGCGGCCGACCTTGCGATAGCCGCTAGCCAGTGCCGGTTCGAGGACGTCGGGCACGCCGGGCACGTCGACTAGATCTTCACCTGTCTTCCGGTCGACGGCGCGGGCCGTGAGCTCGTACCAGCGGGCGAGGGGAATCGAGGCGAATGCGCCGACGGCGAGCACGATCGCCGTCACGCGAGCGACGAGGATGGGGAACTCGAAGATGTCGACGGTGAGAGCCACCGACTCGTAAAGGATCCAGGCGGCGCCGAGATAGAGGGTGAGGCACTGCACGTCGCGGCGCCGGCGAAGACGGGTCAGCCTGCGGGCGGTTCGGACGGATGTGCCGCGGTTGGGGCTCGCCATTCGATACCTCCTGGAGGGCGCAGCGAGGGACGGCCGCGCCGGCCGGAGATGGGGACAACACATGTAACATAGGGACACCACCGGGTTCCGCCAGCGGCGCGGTCAGGCGGGCGAGCCCGCTTGACACGACTTCCGTCCCGGTGTGTATTGGGGGTGCGGGCTCCTCGCAAATCGATCGGGAAGGCGAGTACGGCGCAGGCCGTGCGGTGCGGCCGGGTGCCGATGCAATCGTATCTAACGTCACGTCGGGTACAGCATGATGAAGAATCGGGGCAAAGTCCCAAGGGCGACACGCGACAGAATCAAGAGAGCGGCGCAAGAAGGTCACGTGTCGCGCTGGGTCATCCTCCGCGACTTGTTCCTCTTCCA
>JASFTI010000118.1:0-9408 GCA_050053635.1 Gemmatimonadales bacterium | reverse complement strand
GAGTCCTCGAGCCCCCAGCTATCCCACAGCTCCCAGTCGCCGTCGGCCGTCGGCCGATGCAGTTCGAACGCGCCGCCCTGCGTGAACCGGCCTCCGAAGCGGACGTTGTAGTCGCTATCGGTGACGAAACGTTCGAAGCCCTCGTTACGCAGCACTAGTTGGCGCGCGCCCGTCGTGACATTGACACGGTAGAGGTCGTGTAGGCGCGGATCGCGGTCGTTGAGACCGATCAGCACCTCTTCCGGGTAGTCGCGATTCACCTCCTGAAATCGGGCCTGCACCCCGGATAGCGGTGTCAGGTCGAGTGACTCGCCGGTCTGGAGACTAACGCTGTAGGCCCGCCAATTCTCGTCGCCGTGCCTATCCTGTACGTAGATGATGTGCTCCCCCGTATAAGCCCAGCCGTAGTTGGTGATACCTCGACCCGTGTCATGAGTGATTGGCTGGGCGGCAGCTGGGTCATCGGCCGGGCCGACCCAGATGTTCAGCACTCCATCAACGGGCGCCACGTAGCTGATCATCGACCCGTCCGGGCTGATCTGGACGCCCATCTTCTCGGGATTACCAAACAGGACTTCGCGGGGGATGATGTCAGTTTGATCGCGTAACAACTGCATGTCCGGCTCGACGGTGCAGGCGCCGACGAGCAAGAGCGTCAGGGCGCCTGCGCATCGCGTTGCCACGGGCCTCATGGTAGCCTCGCTGTTTTGTGTCTGGCTGGTGACGGTTGAATAGGGGGGTGGCAGGCGGGAAGCGCAAGCCTTAATCGGAGTCGGCCCACTCTCTTTGGTCGATCTTAGCGTCGCTGACGACCGTGTACGTCCGGTGCGTCACCCAGTCGCCCGAGTTGATGTAGAAGCCGCTCGAGCCCACCGCCTTGACCTGTGGGATGTGGCAGTGACCAAAAACGACGAGTTCCAGGTCGTTGCGGTCCTCCAGTAGCTTCACCGCATACTCCTCCAGAACCTGGGCCCGCTCTTGCGCCTTGGCGAAGCTACGGTTCGTGCGCTCCCCGGTCCGCGACACGCCACGCGCTATCCGGCAGGCGATGTCCGGATGCACCCAGCGCATGGCGGTGCATACCGGCCGGCTTCGCAAGATGAACTTCAACATCTTGTAGCCCGCGTCACCGGGCCCGATTCCGTCCCCGTGCGCAACCAGGGCGCGCCGACCTGCAAGCTCCAGTTCGAAGGGGCCGTCTACAAGCTCAAGCCCGATCATTTCCTCCAGGAACGCTCCCACCCAGGCGTCGTGGTTGCCACCGACAAGGATGATTCTGACCCCCGACTCCCGTAGCTCGGTCAGAGCACGCAGCGTGTGGAAATGCGCCGTCGGGAAGACTGTTCGGTAACCACACCAGAAGTCGAACAGGTCGCCGTTGATCAGCATGGTATCGGCGCGGCCGTGCCAGGCGCGCGTGAAACGCTGGAACTCCTGCTGGACTGTGCCCGACACAGCGCCCAGGTGGAGGTCGGAGATGATCAACGCGGTTCTCGACATAGGCAAACGGAAAATAGACGCGTGGCGGGTGGACACAAGGCGCCCACGGTTTTGACGTCGCAAGCGCGAGGCCCTATCCTTGGCGAGTTCTAGAATGAACGCAGCTCTCGAGAATGAGCGGAGGGAGCGTGCCCGAGAGCACGATCGAGTTCAGAGTGCGTTATGCCGAAACCGACCAGATGGGCGTGGTCTACCACACCAACTATCTCATCTGGTGCGAAATGGGACGCACCGAGCTGATGCGCACGCTGGGTGCGACCTATGCCGAGCTGGAGCGGCAGGGTGTCTATCTCGTCGTCTCCCGCGCCCAGATTCGCTTTCGCAACTCGGCGCGCTACGATGATCCCGTGCGCGTGCGCACCCGGCTGGCCAGAGTGAGAAGCAGGGGTGTCACCTTCCATTACGTAGTCGAGCGCGCCGAGGGCAAGCCCCTTCTGGCGGAAGCGGAGACTGACCTGGTGTGCGTCGATTCTGACGGGTCGCCCCGTAGACTTCCCGACTCGATCGAGCGGCTCCTGGGCACGGGCCTCGAGCCGCAGATTGCTTGACGCTTTTCCGAGCGCTCGGTAATTTCGCAGCTCATTGAGAGCTACAGCTTTCTTGTCGATACTGGCCGCGGCTGCGGCCGCCTGCGGACCGCAGCTGCCCGATCCGGTGCCCGTCAGCGATCCTGGTGCGCTGGAAAGTCGGCTTCGAGATCTCGGTACGCCGGACAAGCCCAAGCTTATCGTATTCGAGTGGCGCTACCGGGGCAGAGACGGCCGCTTCTCCGGAGAGGGTGGCGTTCGAGTGAACCCGCCCGACAGTGTGCGGCTCGATCTACTGGGACCCGGCTGGTCCGGCGTGCAGAGTTCCGTACTGATCGGGTCGGACGTCTACTATGTGGGAGAACAGCGGATAACCTTGCCGCCCCCAACGTTCATGTGGACGATGATCGGTGCGTTCCGGCCGCCGTACGGCGTGGAACCGGAGGGCGCCCGACGCGGCGAGCGGTCGGTTTTGACCTACACGCTGTCTCGAGAGACGGCAGTAGCCTTCCATTTCGATGGCGAGGGCCGGGTGATCGAGGCTGAGCTGAGGATCGACGGCGATGTAGTCCAGGAGATCCGCGTCGAACCCGGGGTTGGAGGCGAGGATCCGGACGGTTATCGGTGGCCGATAGAGGCCCGCTTTCGCGATCTGAGAGACTTTCATGAAGTGTCCATTAAGGTCGTGGAGATCCACGAGCATGAGCCTTTCGAGGAACGAATCTTCGATGTGGCGGCTCGCTAGTCTCGCGCTGCTGGCGGTCGCCGGCTGCGGTGTCTATAGCTTGTCCGGTGGCGGCGGCTTACCCGGCCATATCGACTCCGTCGCCATCCTCCCGGTCGACAACCAAACCACTCAGTTCACCCTGACTCAGGAGCTCACTCAGGCGCTGCTCGACAATATTCCCGGCCGCCTGGGCCTGCGGCCGGCTGATGAGGGGTCGGCCGACTCGATCCTCCGAGGCACGATCACGCGTTACGACGATCGCGCCGTTAACTACCAGCCCGATCCGCAGGGACCAGTGATCTTTCAGCGACGCGTCGACATCACCGTCTCGATCGAGATCTACGATGTCACGCAAGAACAGGTACTCTGGTCGCATAGGGCCCTTTCCGCTTCCGGCGAATACCAACCCGATGAGGGCCAGAGCGAAACCGACGGCCGCATGCTGGCGATCGATAATCTGATCCAGGCGATCATCGACGGGGCGCAGTCCCAGTGGTGAGCCGATGAGACCGCACCTGCTCGCCCGCCGCGCCCGTCGTCGCCGGCTGCTGCTTTGGGCCGTCGCCGGCATCTTCCTCGTCGGTATCTCGGGCTACCGTGCGCCAGCGCCCGGCGGACCGGCGTCCGCCCCGGTGGCGGCGGTCGAGCAGGGAGCGGACGAAGGAACCGAGGGCGCGCAGGAATCGGATCGGCAAAGCTCGGGCGCGCATACGACTGCGCGCTTCCTGCTGATCATCGTAGCGATCCTGATGGTCGGGAAGTTCAGCGGCGAGCTAGCGGAGCGGATCGGCCAACCGGCGGTGCTGGGCGAGCTGTTGGGCGGCGTCATCCTCGGGGGCAGCGTACTGGGGATCGTACCGACGGCGCCCGGCGACCCGATGGCGGAGATGATCCACCTGCTGGCGGAGATCGGTGTTGTGATCCTGCTGTTCGAGGTGGGTCTGGAGACCGACCTGAAGGAGATGTTCCGGGTCGGCAGGGCGGCAGCGGTCGTGGCTGGCGTCGGGGTGCTGATCCCCTTTGTACTCGGCGCCGGTTACTGGTACTTCGCCAATCCCGATCTCGGTGTTCGCCCGGAAGGTGTGAGCCTCACCAAGGTCGCTCTGTTCGTCGGCGCCACGCTCACGGCGACGTCGGTAGGGATAACGGCGCGCGTTCTGTCCGATCTCAATCAGATGCGCACGCGCGAAGCGCGCACGATCATCGGTGCGGCGGTCATCGATGATGTGCTGGGCCTTGTGATGCTCGCGCTGGTGGTCGGATTAGCCGCCGGCTCCGAGGTAACTGTCGGGGCCGTGACCTGGACGCTCGTAAAGGCGGTTGGCTTCCTGGTTTTCGCCGTGATCATCGGGAATTTCATCGGCCCGCACCTGTTCGACTTCGTCGATCGACTGCGGGTACGCGGCGTACTGTTGGTCTCCGCCTTCAGCTTCGCCCTGCTGCTGGCGGCGCTGGCCGATATCTCCGACTCGGCTATGATCATTGGTAGCTTCGCCGCCGGCATCATACTGTCGACGACGAATCAGTTCGACCTGGTGGATGAGCGCATCGAGCCTGTGGCCGACGTCTTTACGCCGATCTTCTTCGTCTCGGTGGGCGCTGCCGTGAACGTGCAGCTCTTCCTGCCGTGGACCGAGCAATTCAATACGGGCGTGCTGGTAATCGGTGGAGTGCTCACCGGTGTCGCCGTCCTCGGCAAGGTGGTCGCCGGCTTCTCCGTGCCCTGGGAGAAGATGAACAGCCTGGCGATCGGCGTCGGTATGATACCGCGGGGCGAGGTCGGTTTGATCTTCACCGACGTGGGGCGACGCGGCGGCTTGCTCTCCGATGCTGTGTTCAGCGCTATCCTGATTATGGTGATGGTCTCGACTTTCATCACGCCCCCGCTGTTGACCTGGATATTTCAGCGCGACGGCCGCAAGGAAGCGCCTGGCTTAGACGATGGCCCGGTGCCCGGGGGCTAGGATCGCGGGAGGAGGCTTAGCCTGACACTCCCCCCGATTGTACGCATCGCATCGCGCGGCAGCCGTCTGGCCATCTGGCAATCGGAGTGGGTACGCGACCGCCTCGCCGCCGCCTGGCCGGATCGCCGCTTCGAGATCGTCAAGATCGAGACGGCGGGCGACAGGGATCTGGACCGCCCGCTACCCGAGATCGGTGGCAAGGGACTGTTCACCGAGGAACTCGAGTCGGCACTTCGCTCCGGCAACGTGGACCTTGCCGTCCACTCCCTCAAGGATCTGCCGACCGACCTCGCGGTGGGGTTGAGCCTGGGTGCGGTTTGCGAGCGGCAAGACCCCAGGGATGCCTGGGTCAGCGGCACGCAGGGCCCGCGTGACATCAGAGCGGCGCGCCCGGGAGCGCGGATCGGGACCAGCTCGGAACGACGCCGCGCACAGACCCTCGCGACACGGCCGGACGTTCAGGTCGCGTCGATCCGTGGAAACGTCGAGACCCGATTACGCAAGCTGGACCAGGGGCAGTACGACGCTGTGATCATGGCTGTCGCCGGGTTGCTCCGCTTGGGCCTCGCCGGGCGGATCACCTCGTACCTCGAGCCGCCCGAGTGGCTTTCAGCGCCGGGGCAGGGCGCCGTTGCGGTCGAGAGCCGTGCGGACGACGCGGCGATCGACGAGCTGCTGCGGTCCATCGATGACGACGCGGCCAGGGCCGAGACCGCCGCTGAGCGCGCGCTGTTGGCCAGGCTGCAGGGCGGGTGCCAGGTCCCGGTCGGTGCCCGTGCCTGGGCACGGGGCGAAGAGCTGATCCTGCATGCGCTCGTCGCCGCCCCGGACGGTTCTCAGGTGGTCCGAGCGCAGGGACGCGGCCAGTGTGTGAGGGCCGGCGAACTGGGGATCCGGGTGGCGGAGGAGATGCTGGGCCGGGGCGGAGAAGCGATCGTCGCGAGCTTCAGGGAAGCAGGCAGCGGAGGTAGAGCGTGAGCGTTACGGGTGAGCTACCGGAAATCTTGCGGCGAAAGATCCTGACTCGGGAGGCGGCGCAGCGCCAGTATGGACCCGGTCGTGACTTCCGACTCGTCTTCACCAACGGCTGCTTCGATATCATGCATCGGGGGCACGTGCAACTGCTCGTCGAGGCGCGCCAGCTCGGCGACCGGCTGCTGGTTGGAGTCAACAGCGACGATTCGACGCGTCGCCTGAAGGGAGCCGGCAGGCCGCTGCAACCGGAGGTCGATCGGGTCGCATGCCTGGCGGCGCTCGAGTGCGTCGATGCGGTGGTGGTGTTCGACGAGGATACACCGGCGGACCTGATCGCCGCACTGCAGCCCGAGATCATGGTAAAGGGTGGCGACTACAGTCCGGAGAGACTTCCCGAGCGCGACGTCATCGAAGCGGGCGGTGGTAAGATAGTCATCCTGCCTTACGTTGAAGGTCTCTCGACCACTGCGCTGCTCGAGAAAGCCTACCGGATGAACCTGCGGTGAGTAGCGTGCGACGGTTTTCCGGTCGACGGCCGGATGAGCTGCGGCCGGTCTCGATAGAGGCGGGCGCGGCACCCCAGGCCGAGGGCTCGTGCCTCATCACGACGGGCGACACCCGCGTACTCTGTGCCGCCACCGTTCAGGATGGGGTGCCGCCCTGGCGCGAGAAGTTGGGCGGCTGGGTCACCGCCGAATACGCCATGCTGCCCCGCTCCACCAGCCAGCGCACGCCGCGCGAGCGAAATGGGCCGCGCGCCCGGACGCAAGAGATCCAGCGCCTGATCGGCCGGGCGCTGCGGGCCGCCACCGACCTCGAGGCGCTGGGTGAGCGCACGATCATCGTCGACTGCGATGTGCTGCAAGCCGACGGCGGCACGCGGACCGCCGCCATCACCGGCGGCTGCGTCGCCCTCTATTTGGCGGCGACGCGGCTCGTCAACGAGGGAATCGTCCCTGTCAATCCCGTGCGCCGCTTCGTCGCTGCGGTGAGCGTAGGGATCGTGAAGGGCGAGCCGTGCGTCGATCTCGACTATCTAGAGGATGTCGGCGCCGATGTAGACATGAACTATGCGGCGCTCGATGACGGCCGCATCGTCGAGGTTCAGGGTACCGCCGAGGGCGCGGCGTTCGGCGCCGGCGAGCTCGAGACTCTGTTGTCCCTCGCCCGTAACGGTGTGGTCGAGCTGATCGACTTGCAGCGGCGTGCGGTGGAGGCGCTGCAATGAAGTTGGCGATGGCCACACGTAACGCGGGCAAGCTCCGGGAGATCGAGCCGCTTTTCCGCGACACACCCATCCGTTTGGTCACATTGAGCGAGCTCGGCATCGAGCAGCGGTCGGAAGAGGAGCGCCTGGAGATGTTCAACTCGTTCGCCCAGAACGCGCTCGCCAAAGCGCAATACTTCCACGATCGCACCGGTCTGCCGATGATGGCTGAGGACTCCGGCATCCGCGTCGATGCTCTGAACGGCGAGCCCGGCCCGCGCAGCAAGCGCTTCGCGCCACCCGAGATGCAGGCGGAGTACGGCGTCGATCGCGCCAATAACCTCTATCTGCTGCGCCAAATCCGCGATGTGCCCGACGAGCGGCGTACCGCCCATTTCCATTGTGCCGTCGCCGTAGTACTCGACAAGGAATCGCGCGTGTTCGGCGGCCGCGTGGACGGCGTTATCTTACGCGAAGCGCGCGGAAAAGGAGGGTTCGGCTACGACCCGCTCTTCTATCTGCCGGAGCGCGGCATCACAACGGCCCAGCTGACCGTTCAGCAGAAGAACGAGATCAGTCATCGCGGGCAGGCGATGCGCGCGGCGCGGGATTGGCTGCTCGAGATCCTGGGTTTGAAACACGCGCGGGCTCGGGGGAGTAGTGATGGGTGAGCGGTGGCCAGTGCGCAGTATTCAGTGATCGAGTGATCGTTAGTCAGTGATCAGTAATCAGTAATCGGTGATCGGTAATCGGTGAGCTGATTGCCGACTGAACATGGAGTGAGAAGATGGACGAAAAACTGCCAATGAAATCTGATCAGCCGGCGGAAGAGGAACGCAGCTGGCGCGACGTAGCGGAGCGCTGGAAAGAAGTCGGCAAGCAAGTCAAGGACTTGGGCGATCGCCTGGGCAGCGCGTTCAAGGAAGGCTGGGCGACCGACGAGGTCAGCGAGGAAGAGACTCGCAAAGTGGTCGACCGGTTGCGCGAGCTGGGCGAGAAGATGGACCGCGCTGTCGACTCGCTGCGCGAGGAGGCGAAGCAGCCGGATACGAAAGCCGCGGCCAAGGAGACCTGGACCGCCACGCGGGGAGCCTCGACCGACCTGCTGGATGAGTTGCGCGAGACGCTGAGCGAAGGCCTGAGTGAAGTCAACAAGCGGGTTGACGACCTGGTGCAGAAGCGGAAAGCCAAAAAGGAAGGCGAGTAGCGCGCTACTCGGCGAGTATTGCGTCGATAGTCTCCTCCATCTTGGAGACGTGTATCCACGTGTTCACCACGCGAAGCTCACCGGTCTGGTCGATCAGGTACCCCGAGTTCGGCGCCGGCCCGTACGAGCACCAGAGGGGGTTGTTGCGCGACTCGGGCGTTAGCTCGTCCACCAACATGAGCTGATTCCCCTCGAGTAGTGCCTCGATTTCCCGCGCCAGCGCAACGCGCGCGTCGTAGCTCCTCGGTTGCGATCGCTGACTGTAGTTCATCTCCCAGACTTCTCCGCGGTAGGGGCTGGGGTCGGGGTCGAGCGGATGCGGCTCGACCACGTAGACATGGACGATGTGAACGACGTCGCCGTAGGTACGCGTCGCGTCGTAACTCTTGGTTGCTAGTTCGTTCAGAACAGGGACCCTGCTCCGGTAGGGCGGTCAAGTGAACGAACCGAAGACGATCAGCACCGGCCGGCTCCGCAGCAACTCGGAGAGCCTGTACTCCACCCCCTCGGTGTCCTTCAGCGTGAAGTCGATCGCCTGCTGGCCTTCGCTCACCGATGTTGTCTCCTCGGCATGATTGACGGCCGAGAACTCCTGCACCGGCCAGTTGTAGCAGTTCGACGTTAGCTCCAGCTCGCGCCGCAGCTCAGGAGTTGGAGTCTGCGGCGGGTTCGATGTACCGTCGTTGTCGGTCGGCGACGAGACGCTACAGGCGAGGAGCTGGACCGCGACGGTGGGGACCAGTGTGCGCTGGATAGCCTTTGCGAACGGCTTCGCCATCGGTTAGGGCCTCTCGTAGCTCGAGGGATTCTTGTGCGCCGCCCATAGTGACTCAGCCATCAGCGTGCACATCGGACAGAAGAAACTACACCAGGGCGCTCGGATGGAAAGCGGGCTGAAACAGCGTGCCCGGCAGCCGGACTCGCGATGCTAGAACCTCGAGGTGCCCCGAACAGCCTGAGCACTTGACCCCTTGCTCACCGCGATCGCATACTCCATTGGCTGCCACCACTTATTATATCAGACTGATCCGGCGGGCAACTCCGAGATGTCTAAGCAATTACCTTCATGGTCCGGGCTGATTCGTCAGCTGTGCGGCGTCCTGTCCTCCGGGGAATATGTGCGCCTGGCGCTCCTGGCTGCGGTCCTCAGCCTTGCCTGTTTTGGGGCGCGACCGGCTACAGCCCAGGAAGCGGCCGGTCTCACGGTGATCGAAGGCCGGGTTGTGGACGACGCGAGCGGCGACCCGGTCGAGGGCGCCGAGATCCGGCTGGTCGGTGCGGACTCGACGAGCCTCGAAGGG
>JASFTI010000117.1:0-9416 GCA_050053635.1 Gemmatimonadales bacterium | reverse complement strand
GCGCCGGTGATCCGGTGTCTCAGGATCAGGCGTGGGACGCCTTTGTCCAAGCCTACAGCCGTCTTCTCATCGCGACCGCGCGGAAATTCGGGGGCGACCGTGACGCGGCCATGGACCGCTACGCCTACGTCCTGGAACAGCTGCGTCGCGACGACTTCAGGCGGTTGAGAGGCTACGCCGCGGACGGGCGGAGCAAGTTCACCACCTGGCTGGTGGTGGTGGCTCGCCGGCTCTGCCTGGATTACCGCCGCCGGCGCTACGGCCGACCGCGAAGCGAGCCTGATCGTGTCGGGGCGGTCGAGCGTGTCGCCCGCAAGCGCCTTGTCGACTTCATCGCCGAGGATCTCGATCTGTCCGGTTCCATCTCCGCCGACGGCCCCGACCCTGAGATGGAGCTGCGGGCCGTCCAGCTCCGAGACACCTTGAGCGAGGTGCTTCAATGCCTGCCGCCACGGGACCGCCTGCTACTGGCCTTTCGCTATGAAGAGGAGTTGACCGCCCGGGAGATCGCCCGGCTGATGGGCCTCCCGTCCGTCTTTCACGTGTACCGGCGCATCGACACGATCCAGCGATCATTGAGGGAAATGCTGGAAGGGAAGGGGGTGGACGGCGCCTCACCCTAAAGGATGGCCTGTCCTAGTTCGCAAACTGGGGCAATCTGTCCGTGTGATAGTGGTGGGAGGATGATGCCGGACGAGATGATCATGAGCGAATACACAGAAAGCGGAGGGCATCTCAGCGCGGAAGCCGTTGCCGCGTACCTGGACGGAACGATCGGGGATTTCGACCGAAAACGCGTCGAGGCACACGCCGCCGAATGCGAGGAGTGCCGGCACGAAATAGCCGAGGTCACCGGGGCGTTGACGCGGGTGCGGCGAACGCCGAACTGGCGAGTCTGGGCGCCGGCCGCTGCGGCGGCCGCGGTTATTGCGTTGCTGCTGCTAAACCCGTTCTGGGTCGAGACGGGACCAGATAGCAGATCGCGCTTCCGGGGGCCGGAATCCATCGCGGGCAGGGAGGGCAGCGTTCATATCCGTGTGCTCGCGCCGCCCGACGAAAGTACTGTGAGCCCGGCCGACGTCGCCTTCGTCTGGCACGCCGGCGGTGCCGGAGCCTCGTATCAACTGACGTTGACCGACTCTGAGGGCAGCGTGGTCTGGACCCTGGCTACGACCGATACCGCCGCTTCGCTGCCTGATACGATCGAACTAATGCACGCCTCACTCTACCACTGGTACGTGGACGGACTGCTCGAAGACGGACGGCATGCCAGTTCGGGGGTGCACTCATTCACTGCGCGACGCTGAGAAGAGACGGAACGGCGCTGTTCTGCGCTGTAGCTGCGGCACTTGCGATGTCGGGCTGCTCTGAGGCGGACCGGGCGTCCGACGATCCAGGGGCGTTCGCGTCCGCGTCGCCGCTCGCGGTTGAGCTGGCTTTGGCAGAGGAGCTGTACTGGAGCGGCGAGTTCGACAGCGCAAAGGTCGTCTTCTCGGAGGCCCTCGCGACGGCGCAGCTCGAGGCGGACACCTCGGCCGAGGCGCAGGTGCTGACCTGGCTTGGCCTCGCTGCCTGGAGGCTCGGCGAGTACGAGGAGGCACGCCGTCTGGGCGAGGCAGCGCTCAATCTCAAACTGGCCGCGGGCCTCGAGGATCAGCTCTTTAGATCCTACAACGCGCTGGGGTTGCTGGCCTGGATCGAGTCGCGGCTGTCTGATGCGGTATCTCTCTTCGGGGAGGCGGCGCAAGCGGCGCGCGCCAGCGGAGACGAGCGAGCGCTGGCGAGCGTGGCGGGCAACCTGGCGTTGGTGAACCAGGACCTCGGGCGGTTCACGGAGGCGCGAAGGGGGTTTGAGGCGGCTATCGCGGGAGGTAAAGCCCTCGGCGATGCGCGCATAGAAGGGAACGCCCATAACAACCTCGCCGCCCTGGAGATTCTGACTGGCGATCCCGCGGCGGCTATCGAGCATCTCGGGCAAGCTCGCCGTCTTTATGTCTCCATCGACTACGTTACCGGGTTGCAGAACGCCCTCGGGCAACTCTCTGGCGCGTACACCGACTTGGGTGACCCGAGCCGAGCGTTGGCGTACCTGGACAGCGCTCTGGCATTATCACGGGCCCAGGGGCTGCGGCAGGATGAGGCGAGCAACCTGGAGCTGCTGGCCGGCCTGCATCGGGACCTCGGCAACACGCAGCGGGCTCTGGCTGTCTACGCTGAAGCGCGGGCGATAAACGACGAGCTCGGTCTGGATTACGAGACAGGCGCCGACCTGCGGAACGAGGCCCAAATCCACCTCGAGCTCGACGACCTCTCGCTGGCGGAAACGAAGGTTCGACAAGGTGTTCGCATCCATCGTGGCATCGGTGCGCCGCTCGAGGAATTCCTCGATCTGCTTCTATTGGCGGAGATCGAGGCCGAGGCGGGGAGGCGGGGAGAAGCCAGGGAGCAGTTAAACAGTTCGCGGGAACTTGCGGCTCGACTCGATGCGCGCTCCGTACGCGTCGCGCTGGCGATCAGCGAAGCGCGTATCGCGGAGCGCATGGGCGAATCTAGCGAAGTGTTGCGCATATTGGACGCGGCGGATCGTGACTTCGCTGCTGCCCGCTACGACGCTCAGGCCGAAGCCCACGCGCTCGAAGCCCGGGCCTATGCGCAGCTTGGGTCGTCCGAGCAGGCCATAGACCAAGGTCGGATGGCGGTGGCGGCGGTGGAGCGTGTGAGAAAAGACCTCCACTCCGGCTATCTAAGAACGAGGTACTTGGCCCAAAAGAACCGGGTCTACGGCGATCTCGTCGGTATCCTGCTGGCGGCGGGAAGAGAGGAAGAGGCGTTCCAGGTGTCCGACGCCGCCCGGGGGCGCGCTCTGGTGGACCATATCTCTGCCGCGAGCGGTGAGCGAGGCCGGGCCCGTCGCCTCGTCGGTGAGTACGCCGAGGGCGACGAGCTGCTCCTGCGAATCAACGAACTGGTTACTCGGCTGGACGAGCTCGAAGAACTCGCGCCGGGCGAGCGCGATCCGAAAGAGGAGTCGTTCCTGCTGAATGAGCTGCAGCGCTCGCGCTCTGAATACGAAGCCCTGCTGGCGCGAGCTGCCGAGATCGATCCGGAGGGCGCGACTGTACTCGGCACGCGATCGGTGAGCGTTGCCGAGATTGGGGCGGCGTTGAGCCCCGATGAAGCACTCCTCGAATATCTGGTCACCGCAGAACGCTCGTTCCTGTTCGTAGTGCGACGCGAGCGTGTTAGGACCTTCCCGCTGGATATCACTGCGTCGATACTAGCTGCTCGCGTCCGGATCGCCCGAGAGCTGTCGGCTCGGCCCGACGACAGGGAGGGAGATGGCGGGCCGGTGCTCGCGCGCCTGCACCAGGATCTCATCAGGCCCGCGCTCGACGCTGGCGCGCTGGACGGCGTGCGTCGGCTGGTGGTCGTGCCGCACCGTGAGCTCACGTATTTGCCCTTTGCAGCGCTTCGCGACGAGGAACGCGGCCGCTATCTGATCGAAGACTACTCGGTGCTCAGCGTCCCCAACGCAGCGGCTCTACCTGTGCTCAGAGCTCGGGACGGTGAGCGCGCTGAGATCGCGGCCGTGTCACCTCAGGGGTTCGCGCCGTATCCGGACGAGCTGCCAGGGACGCGGGCGGAACTGGAGGCGTTCCGGACCGCGCTGCCGGATGCGAGAGGGCGGATCGGGGGGCGCGCTAGCGAAAGCGCTGTGCGTGAGGCCCTGGCGGGTGGCGGTGTCGTTCACGTGGCCAGTCATGCGGTGTTGAATACGGGATCGCCGATGTTCTCGCGCATCGAGTTGGCCCCTGGCGCCGGCGCCGAGACAGAAAACGATGGGCGACTGGAGGTCCATGAGCTTCTCGGCCTCGCGATCGGGAGTCCTCTCGTCTTCCTCTCCGGGTGCGAGACTGGAGTCGGCGCCGCCGGGTCGAGTAGCTACGCCGCCGGCGAGGACTATGTGATGCTCGCCCAGTCCTTCCTGTACGCCGGTGCCGATAACGTCGTGGCGACGTTGTGGCGGGTAGAGGACCGTAGCGCTTCGGACTTCGCGGCGGCCTTCTACGGGGAAGTTCGCTCTTCCGATCCGGAAGTGGCGCTGGCTCGGGCGCAGCGGCGCATGCTCGCCGACCCGGCATACCGTACTCCTTTCTACTGGGCGGCCTATCGGATCAGCGGAAGCGGTGGGAGGCTGACCGGCGGCGCAATATCGGCGGCAGCGTCCGTTCCACGTTAGAAAAGGGGCAGTCGTGCGCCCCCAAACCGGGAGCAGCGTCATGAGACAGCGTCGAGGTATTCTCGTCTTCTTGTTCGCCGGCAGCTTGGCCGCCGTCGCCATCGGCGGTTGTCAAGACGAGGCCGCCACCGGGCCCGAAGTCACCGGCGTCCAACTCGCGAAGCCGGGATCACAGGATCCGGAGGTGACCGGTACCGATCCCACGGGAGCTCCGCAGGACACGACGCTCGATGTCGAGGTGTCGGGCTCCGGCTTCGACGACGGTTCCACGGTCGAGATGACGCTGAGCGGGGTGCCGACGGAGAAGGTGAGGACGAACTCGACGCGCTACCGGAGCCCGAGGAAGCTGATCGCCAACATCACTATAGCGGCGGACGCGCAGGTCGACTTCTACGACGTCGAGGTGACGACGTCGAGCCGCAAGAAGGGGATCGGCACGGAGATGTTCGAGGTGTTCGTCGGCGGCGGGAACGAGGTTATGGTCGAGTTCAAGCAGCCAGAATCGGGGGAACTGGGGGGCTTCTTTTCCGCAGTAGCGACGCTGGACTACGCCTCGGCGCAGCAACCCGTGCAGGGCAAGCACAACGAGAATAACATCGAAACCAAGTTCTCGCCCTTCACGCTCAGCCTGGAGCCAAGAGCGGAGTTCTATGACGGAAAGGACCCGTACAACGATCCTCTGTGCGAAACTGAGTTCCTGGAGACCATTCTGGACGCAGCGGCAGCGAACGGAGGTTCGCTTGACGGGTCGCTTGAGATCGAGGCCCAGTGGGACCACCCGATCAGCATCTTGATAGGTGTTCGGTTCATCGTCGCAGTCGACAAGTGGGAGTACAAAATAACGATCCCACAGCCCGGCAGCCCCGGGCAGGACAGGCTCATACAGACTGATGACGAGCGTACCATACTCGCTATTAGGGATGGCCATTTCCAGATCCGCAGGCGAAAACTCGGGCGCAAGGGGACTTGGTGGGAAATGGAGCAGTGTTTCGTGGACTCGGATCTCGTTCCGTCGAACGGTCTCATGGACCTCGAAATCTGGGTGTGGAAATAGCGCCTGCGGGATGGTAGGCGTACGGCAAGAAGGGCCGGGAAACAAATGGGGATGGGTCGGTCGACGGGGCCGATGCGGACTGCCCGCGGCCAGACCCTACGTGCAACCGCCGGCGCTTGCTGCCGCTTCGGGGGAGGTACGATTAGGGTGGCGAGTCACAACTCGGCTTCGTGGTGACGATCGTGGTGACAGCGCTCACTGGCGCTGGCTGGCGCCAGTTCGTGCCCTTTTAATCCGCAGGTCGTGGGTTCGAGTCCCACCCCGGTCATTCACGTAACTGCCAGGGGCACCCAGAGGATGGTGCCCCTTTCTGTTCTCACTCTGAGTGATGCCAGCCGTGGGCCGCATCATAATCCGTGGGTTGCGAGTTCGAGTCTCGCCCCTGCCACTTTGAATGCGTTGCGGCGTCTAGAGATAGACGCCCTTTGTTTTGCCCCTGGGGTGGGTGTGTCAACTTCTGTGGAGGTAGATTCAAAGATAGTGTAAATAAGGAAGGCGACGTACCTGTCGGTGGTAGTAGTAGCAGTGATCGAAAACCACCACACCCGGATGGTACTCCGGGGGAAAGGAGCGTCGCCTTATGAGGAAGCATAACGAGGAAGTGGGAGCGCTGTCCAGTCCGACGTGGGAGACGTTGGAGGTGTGGGCGCGACTGAAGGTCCAGGAATTTGTGCAAGCCGTTCTGGAGGAGGAGGTGACGGCGCTGCTGGGTCGGAAGAAGTCGGAACGCCGGGCGGCGGTGGACGGGCCGGCGCGCTACCGCAACGGCTACGGCAAGCTGCGGCGGCTGGCGATGACGAGCGGTACGATCACGGTGCGGCGGCCGCGGGTGCGGGGACTGGAGGAGCGGTTCGGGAGTCGGATCCTGCCGCTGTTTCTCCGGCGGACGAAGGAGGTGGGGGAGCTGTTGCCCGAGCTGTATCTCCACGGGCTGGCGCAGGGCGACTTCGAGCTCGCCCTGCGAGGTCTGTTGGGTGACGCCGCGCCGCTCTCGTTGTCTTCGATCGCGCGGCTGCGGGCGAACTGGCAGCTCGAGTACGAGGCGTGGTGCCGGCGACCGCTCGACGAGCAAGAGGTCGTCTATCTGTGGGCCGACGGGCTCTATGTGAAGGCGGGGCTGGAGCGGGAGAAGGCGGCGCTGCTGGTGGTGATCGGCGCGTTCCGGGTCATGTCGGCCTGGCGAGATGAGGGCTTATTTGTGTACCGGTCCCTGAATGTAATCTTTCAACAATCGGTTCTCGTACTGCTTCTCCTGCAGGTTGGCTCTCACAATGTCGCCGATAGACACGATGCCGACGAGCTCACCGTCCTGGAGCACCGGAAGGTGTCGGACCCGGTTCTGAGTCATGACTCCCATAACGTAGTCGAGGCCGTCACCCGGTACGCCGATAACCAGGTCCACCGTCATGATGTCTCGCACGAGTGCAGGGCAGGGTGTTCCGGGCCGATCCAACTGTACGCATCGTTCCCCGCACATTCGCAGGACATCTCGTTCGCTCACAATCCCCGCGGTGCGGCCGTCTCTCTCGGTGACGACCAGGGCACCGATCCGGTGCTGGTTCATCCGGCAGATGGCTTCCTGTACGGTGCGATCTCCCTCGATGGTCACGACGTCCCCGCCCTTCTGTCGCAAGATATCCTGGATCCGCATGGCCGGGACTCCTTTCAGCAAGCGTCGCAGCGCCGCTGGGGCAGCGCCTGCGAGCCCGTCCCACCGGGGCAAGAGGCAGACGCGCTCCCAATCGTCTGACTTTCATGATATGCGGCGTTGGCCAGGTACGCCAGTTTCCCATGATGAAATGTCCAACCGGGCGACTTCCCAACCTAGGGTGATGATCCCAGCAAAAGGCGGTCGTCACTCGCGGAGTTGAAAAGAAAAGCTTGGAGAGAGACGGGAAGAGTGCTATAATGGAAATAGGACAAAAAGGATCCGATAACTTCCCTAAACTCGTGCGACTCACACGCGAGACCGAGTACGCGCTTCGTGGGCTGGCTGCCTTAGCCCGACGACCTGAAGGAACGGGGGTGCCGCTGAGCGGGCTCGCCGTCGCTGAAGGGTTACCCACCAGTTTCCTCGCCAAAATCTTTCAGAAGCTGGCCCGGCATGGGATCGTCGAGGCGCGGCGAGGCGCGGGTCGCGGATACGCCCTGGCTACGGCACCCGACTCGGTCACCGTGCTGGAAGTCATAGAGGCCGTTGAGGGATCAGACTACCTGGACCGCTGCCTGTTCTGGGGTGGCCGCTGCGGTGGAACGAGCCCTTGTCTGCTGCACGACCGGTGGGCCGGCATCAAGCCACAACTACAAGAGTGGCTGGAGGGGACCACGCTCGCGGACCTGGCTGAGGCCATGGCTTAGGAGGAGAGCGTACATGCTGTTCTCATTCAAATTGCCGGCGGCGTTCCTTTGGCTCGCGGCTTCCTCTGCCCCGCCGCTTGAAGTCGCGGCGTGGCTTCCCCAGACGACGGAAGAGGGGCGAGCTCTGTTCGAGGTCCAGTGCAAGGGGTGTCACAGCGCTGGTTCGGATCGCCTCATCGGGCCCGGCCTGGCTGGGGTCAATGAGCGCCGCGACCGGGCGTGGCTGGTGGCTTTCATCACGGCCCCCGATCGAATGGTCGCCGAGGGGGACCCGATCGCCGTTGGTCTCATGGAGGAATACCAGCTGCCGATGCCCAATCTCGGGCTCACGGAGGTCCAGGCGGAAGCGATCCTCGACTACCTGGCGGGAGCTGAGGTGATGCCGACGGCGGCCGCCGGGAGGCCGGCACAGAACGGCGGGGACGCGGCGGTCGGGCGCGCGCTCTTCACCGGCGAGCGCCGGCTAGAGCAAGGGGGGGCCGCCTGCATCTCGTGCCACGGTGTGGCGGGGCTTGGGGCGTTGGGCGGCGGGACCTTGGCCAAGGACCTTACCACTGCCGCGGCCCTCTACGGGAATGGGCTGGCGCCGTTGCTCGAGGCGCCGCCCTTTCCGGCGATGCAGGCGATCTATGGGGCACGCCCGCTCGCGTCGGGGGAGATCGCCGATCTCTCGGCGTTCCTGGCCGAGACCGAAGAGAGTGAAGGTCCGGCGGAAACTCGCTTACCGTTCCTGGCGGCGGGCTTCGGGGGGATGGTTCTTCTCGCAGCCGCGGCAGGGTTGCTGTGGCGCGGTCGCCTGCGTGGGGTTCGGAGGCCTTTGATCGGAGAGCACACATGAGCTGGATGAAGGACGTTGTCGATCCGCGGACGCGCCTTTGGGAAGAATTCTACCGTAATCGCTGGCAGTACGACAAGGCGGTGCGGAGCACCCATGGCGTGAACTGCACCGGCGGCTGCAGCTGGATGATCTACGTCAAAGACGGGATCGTCACTTGGGAGATGCAGGCAACGGACTATCCCGAACTCGAGGATGGCCTGCCACGCGAAGAGCCGCGCGGGTGCCAGCGCGGGATGTCCTTCTCCTGGTATCTCTACAGCCCGATTCGTGTGAAGTATCCCTATCTGCGTGGTGTGCTGGCCGATCTCTGGCGGGAGGCGAAGCGCGTTCACGGCGATCCCGTGGAGGCCTGGACATCGATCGTGGAAGATGAAGAGGCGCGAAGCCGATTCCAGCAGGCTCGGGGGAAGGGGGGCTTCCGCCGGGCTAAGTGGGACGAGGCGCTGGAGATCATGGCTGCGGCCAACATCTACACGATCAAGAAGTACGGACCTGACCGGGTGATCGGTTTTTCACCGATCCCGGCGATGTCGATGCTCAGCTATGCCGGCGGCTCGCGCTTCCTCCAGCTGATGGGTGGCGTGAACCTCAGCTTCTACGACTGGTACTGCGATCTTCCGCCGTCCTCGCCGGAGGTTTGGGGGGAGCAGACCGACGTGTGCGAGAGCGCCAGCTGGTACGATGCCAAGTACATCGTGGTCATGGGCTCGAACCTCAACATGACCCGGACGCCCGATGTGCACTACGCCGCCGAGGCCCGTCACAACGGAACGAAGCTCGTCGTTTTTTCTCCCGACTTGAGCCAGGTGTCGCGCTATGCCGACTGGTGGATTCCGGCGCATGCGGGTCAGGACGGTGCCTTCTGGATGGCGGCTAATCACGTGATCCTCAAGGAGTTCCACGCCGAGCGGCAGGTTCCCTACTTC
>JASFTI010000116.1:0-9436 GCA_050053635.1 Gemmatimonadales bacterium | reverse complement strand
GCTCGATCTCGGCCTGGTTGAGCACGGTGGGCAGGGCGCGGCCGACCTTGGGTCCGTCCAGTAGCTCGCAAGGATCCGAGTCGATGACATCCAGGGTCTGCAGAAAGCCGAAGTAGCTCCTGAGCGCCGAGATCTTTCGACCGATCGTCCGCGGCGCCAGCCCCCTACTCTTCAGCTCGTAGATAAACTCGCGCAGGTCGGTCAAATGGACGCGCCCCGGCGAGTCGAGCTGGCGATCTCTGAGGAATTCTACGAACTGGACCAAGTCCGACGTGTAGGCCGCCACCGTGGCTGCGGATAACCCTCGGTCGATGCGGACGTACTCCTCGAACATCTCGAGATAGAACTCCCGGGGCAACTCCCGGGTCACTGCTCGCCTCCGTCCTCGGTCCCCTGCTCGGCCGGCTGTTGACGGGTCTTCCACCAGAGGACGCCTATTATGACCGCCAGAGCACCGGCAACGGCGAGTAGGGTCGCGTTCACGCCCTGCAACGCCTCGAGGATCGGCTGCCAGTTGCGCCCGAACGCGGCACCGAGGTAGACCAGAACACCGTACCAGATGGCCGAAGCGGCTGCGACCGGCACCGCGGTCCGCCAGAACTTCAGGTGGGTTATCCCCGCGAATACGGGTACGAGCGAGCGAAAGGCGGGCAAGAAGCGACTGGCGAAGATGATCTTGCTGCCGTGGGCGTTATAAAGGGCGGCCAGCTTCTCGAGCTGTCGCGGTCGCAGGACCCAGCGACCCGCCCGCGTGCCCATCACCTCACGACCCCAGCGCCGGGCCAAGCCATAGCTCAGCAGCGCACCGCCCGTGTTCATCGACCAGGTCACCAGGAACACGCCCGCTCCGGTCACCTCACCCTGTGCCGATAGAAACGCGCCGAAGGCGACGAACGTGTCCGCCGGCAGCGGGGGAAAGAAGTTCTCGATGACCACGCCCACCGCGAGCACCAGGTAGATCCAGTGCGGGGCGATACCGGCCAATTGCTCCAGCGCCTGCTCGACGCTGCCCTGGTTCAGCAGCCAATCAGGGGGTCGCACGAGACCCAGAGAGAAGAGGCCCACTCGCTGTCACCTCAAGGGAGCTCGGGGCTCCGCATCCGATCGATGAGCACCACCGCCCAGGCCCCGATACCTTCGGAGCGACCCAGGGCACCCAGCCCTTCCGCCGTCGTCGCCTTGATCGATACGAAGCGGGGACCGATCCTCAGAGCCGCTGCCACTTTCTCGCGCATCGACTCCACATTCGCAGCCAGCTGTGGGCGCTCTGCAACCACCGCGACATCCAGGTTAACCACCTGGTAGTTCTCGTCCTCCAGCATTCGCCGCACCGCCGCCAGCATCTCCATCGACGAGGCGTCGCGCCAGCGCTCTTCGCTGTCGGGGAAGTGCCGCCCGATATCGCCCAGGCCGGCGGCCCCCAGCAGTGCATCGATCACCGCGTGTGTGACCACGTCAGCGTCGCTGTGGCCCTCGAGCCCCGTCGCGCCCTCGAACTCGACCCCCGCCAAGACCAGCCGCCGCCCTTCGGCGAAACGGTGCACGTCGAACCCGATCCCCACTCGCATGGCTGTGGTCTCCCTAGGTGCCACTTAACGGATTCTGCGGCGTCCTCGAGGCTAAATAAGCCGACTTTCATACGCCGAACAAGAGTGCCGGCCACGGCCCGCGATCGAGCGCCCAACGCCGACATAGAAACAGGGCAGCCGAAGCTGCCCTTTGTCGTTCTGCCAAGACACGCCCGCCATAACAGCGGCGCCACGGACACCTCACCCTTCCCCACCTCCCCAAATCCCCGAATCCCTACTCCTCCCAACGCCTGAAAACCAGACAGACGTTGTGGCCACCGAATCCGAAGGAGTTCGTCAGAGCGAACCGAATCGGCCGCTCCAGCGGCTCGTTCGGCGCGTAGTTCAGGTCGCAGCCGGGATCGGGCTCGTTGTAGTTGATCGTCGGCGGGATCTTGCCCTCCTTGAGCGCCAGGGCCGTGATCACGCCCTCGACCCCGCCCGCCGCGCCCAGGGTGTGCCCGGTCATCGACTTGGTCGAGCTGACCACCATCTCGTAGGCATGCTCGCCGAACACCTTCTTGATGGCCTGGGTCTCACTCAGGTCGTTGAGCGGTGTCGACGTGCCGTGCGCGTTGATGTAGTCGATCTCGCTCGGCTCGACGCCCGCATCCTCGAGAGCGAACCTCATCGCCCGCTGCGCGCCTTCGCCTTCAGGGGCCGGTGCGGTCATGTGGTGGGCGTCCGAGCTCAGGCCATAGCCCACCAATTCCGCGATAATCGACGCACCCCGCGCCCTGGCGAACTCCAGCTCCTCCAACATCATCATCCCGCAACCCTCACCGAGCACGAAACCGTCGCGCGTGGCGTCGAACGGCCGGCTGGCCGTCTCGGGGCTGTCATTGCGGAAGGAGATCGCCCTCATCGACGCAAACCCCGCCATGGTGAGTGGCGTCACCGACGACTCGGTGCCACCGCTGATCATCACGTCCCCGATGCCGCGCTGGATCAGCTTGAAGGCATTGCCGATCGCGTGCGCGCTCGACGCACAGGCCGATTGAATGCTGTAGTTCGGCCCCTTGGCGTCATACTTCATCGAGATCAGCCCCGGGGCCATGTCGGCGATGAACATCGGAACGAAGAACGGAGAGACCCGCTCCGGTCCCTTGGTCAGGTACACCTGATGCTGGTTCTCCAGTGTGGTGATCCCCCCGATCCCGCTGCCGGTGATGACACCAAATCTCTCGGGCGCGACATCCGGCCCCGAATCGCCGTACCCGGCATCCCTGATCGCTTCAGCGGCGCCCACCAGGGCGAAATGAGTGAAGCGGTCCGCCCGCTTCACCTCCTTTCGATCCAAGTAATCCGTTGGATCGAAGTTCTTCACCTCGGCGGCGAAGCGTACCGGCTCTTCTGAGGGGTCGAACGCGGTGATCGTGGCACACCCGCTCACCCCCGACAGCAACGCATCCCAGTTACTGGGAACGTCATTGCCAACCGCCGTGATCAGGCCGGCGCCCGTGATGACTACTCTACGATTAGCGGAAGGCATGGGGAACGACTAGGCCCCTTCCTTCTCCTCGAGGTACTTCATGGCGTCGCCGACTGTCTCCATCTTTTCGGCGTCCTCATCGGGGATCTCGATCCCGAACTCTTCCTCGAACGCCATTACCAACTCCACGGTGTCGAGAGAGTCGGCACCCAGGTCTTCCACAAAAGAGGCCTCAGCTGTGACCTTCGACGGTTCCACCCCGAGCTCGTTAACTATGATATCCCGAACGCGGGATTCGATTTCGGCCATTGGTGTTCTCCTTTACCTTTTCTCCCCGTTACCAACCGTACTGTGGGTGCTGGACACCCCGAAATTACATGACCATGCCCCCGTCCACAACGATCACCTGGCCCGTGACGTAGCCCGCTGCGGGGCCCGCCAGGAAGCGGACAACCGTCGCCACATCCTCCGGTTGGCCCAGCTTCCCCATAGGTATCTGGGCCATCAGCATATCCCGGGCCTTCTCCGGCAACTTGGCAGTCATCTGTGTGTCGATGAAGCCCGGCGCCACGGCGTTAACCCGAACGCCCCGAGGGGCCAGCTCCTTGGCCACCGCCTTGGTGAAGCCGATGACACCCGCCTTGGCGGAAGCGTAATTGGCCTGACCCGCGTTGCCCATGAGACCCACGACGCTGGCCAAATTGACGATCGAGCCCGAGCGGCGCTTGACCATCCCCTTGCTCACCGCCCGCGTCATGTTGAACGTGCCTCGCAGATTCACGTTCAAGACCAGATCCCACTCTTCATCCTTCATCCGCAAGAGGAGATTATCACGCGTGACGCCGGCATTGTTGACGAGGACGTCGATGCCGCCCAGCTCCGACTCGACCGTCGCGACCGTCGCCCCCACCTGCTCTCGGTCGCAGACGTCGCAGATGTACCCCCGCCCCTCCGCAAGCTCCTGCTCGGCTGCCGACTTGCCGGGCTCGTCCAGATCCAGGACGGCGACCCTCGCTCCGGCACCGGCTAACTGCTTGGCCGTCGCCAGCCCGATCCCCCGGAAGCCGCCGGTGACAACCGCCACCTTGCCGTCAAGCTCCGCCATCAACTCGTACCCTCGCTGAATCGTTCAAAGTCTTCCGGCCTCCCTATCTCAGCCCCGGCGAGCGACCGGTCGATCCGTCGCAGCAGGCCCGTCAGCACCTTGCCGGGCCCCAGTTCTACGAAGTCGCCGATCCCTTCCCGGGCTATCCGTTGGACACCTTCGCTCCAGCGGACCGGAGCCGTCAGTTGACGCACCAGGGTATTCCGGGCCGTGTCCGCATCCGAAACCGGCTCGGCCGTCACGTTCGACACTATGGGGAACTCGGGGTCCTCGAACTCCACCGCCTCCAGCGCCTCGCGCAGCCCCGCCTCGGCATCGGCCATCAGCGGCGAGTGGAACGCCCCGCTCACGGGAAGCGGTCGTACCATCTTGGCACCCGCTTGCTCGGCAAGTTCTGCCACACGCTCTACCGCCTCGACCTCGCCCGAGATTACGATCTGTTGCGGTGAGTTGTAGTTCGCGGCTACCACCAGCTTGCCCTCACCGCTCACCCGCCCGCAGATCGCCTCGACATCCGTCGCACCCAGCCCGACGATGGCCGACATGGTTCCCGCCCGCGAGGCCGCCATTAGCTCGCCCCTGCGACGCACGAGCCGCACCGCATCCTCGAAGCGCAGCGACCCGGCCGCGGTGTAGGCGGTGAACTCGCCCAGCGAGTGGCCGGCGCCGAAGCGGACGCGTCCCCCTAGATCGCCGCTGACGACGGACCAGGCGGCGAAGCCATGTACGAGGATCGCCGGCTGCGCGTTCTCCGTCTGCTTGAGCTCTTCCTCCGGGCCCTCCCAGCACAACCTCGAGAGCGTGAAACCCAACGCCTCATCCGCTCGCTGGAAGATCTGGCGAGCAGCGGGATAGACCTCGGCGAGCTCGAGGCCCATTCCGACGTGCTGGCTGCCCTGCCCCGGAAACAGCACCGCGTAAGCGTTCGTCACGTCGCCTCTCACCAGCGCAGCAGCGTACCTGCCCATGTGAGGCCGCCGCCAAAGGCGACCATCAGCACGAGCGAGCCGTCTTTGATCACACCCTGCTCTTGCGCCTCTCGTAGCGCCACCGGGATCGTTGCGGACGACGTGTTGCCGTAGCGGTCCACGTTTACCCAAACCCGCTCCATCGGGACGCCGGCGTACTTCGCGGTAGCCTCTATGATCCGGATGTTAGCCTGGTGAGGCAGCAGCAAGTCGATCTCGTCCTTGGACACGCCGGCCTCCTCGAGCACCGCGTCCACCGCCTCGCACATCGAGCGAACCGCGTTCTTGAATACCTCGCGTCCCGCCATCCTGAGATGGCCGTCACGCACGGCAAGCTCCGCGACATCGACGGGCACACTCGACGGACCAATCGGCCTGCGGTGCAGCAACTCGGCCAGCTCGCCGTCCGAACGCATGTAGCTGGCAAGGATGCCGCGACCTTCCTCGTCCGAGCGCTGTACGACCGCAGCGCCGGCGGCATCGCCGAACAGCACGCAGGTCGCCCGGTCCGTCCAATCCGTGATGGCGCTCATCTTCTCGGTCGCGATGCAAAGCACCGTTTCGGCCTGGCCGGAAACGATCAAGCCGCGGGCGATATTCAGTGCATACAGCCAACCGCTGCAGGCGCCCCAGATGTCGAATGCAACTGCGCCGCTCGTGCCCAGTTTCGCCT
Organism: Gemmatimonadales bacterium; assembly: GCA_050053635.1. Taxonomy (GTDB): domain Bacteria; phylum Gemmatimonadota; class Gemmatimonadetes; order Palauibacterales; family KS3-K002. The sequence continues at coordinate 3,690 of JASFTI010000116.1, read as the reverse complement.
CGATGTCGCAGGCGGTCGCGGGAAGCAGGCGATCCGGCGTGGCCGTGGAAACGATGATGGTATCGACAGCGGATGGTTCCAGGCCCGCCCGTTCGAGCGCGTCTCGAGCCGCCCGATATCCCATCTCGACCACACCGACATCGTCGTCGGCGATTCGCCGCTCCCGAATGCCCGTGCGCTCGACGATCCACTCGTCGCTCGTGTCGACCATCCGCTCCAGGTCGGCGTTCGTCAGTACCCTGTCGGGCACCCACATCCCCACCGACACCAGTCGGATCGTCCCCATTGACACAGCTAGGTCCTCGCGCCGGCGAGGTCGGACAGCTCGCGCCTCAAGTGTTCGACCATCTCACTCTCCACCGATCTGGCTGCAAGGCGCACAGCGTTGCGGATCGCCCGGGCCGGCGAATCGCCGTGACAAATGATCGTCACACCGTTCGCGCCCAGCAGCGGTGCACCGCCATGCTCCGCGTAATCGAGCACGCGGCAGACGGCTAGAAGATCTACGTACTCTTCGGAGTTGGATGCCGTCCGGCTCACCAGATGAGCCACATGCTCGGCCACCGACTCGTACGACTTCAAGACCACGTTCCCTACGAAGCCATCGCATACCAGGACATCACACGCGCCTGCGACCAAATCGCGGGCCTCGACATTGCCGATGAAGTTCAGGCCGCTCCGCTCCAACAGGCGATAAGACTCCCGGGTCAATTCGTTGCCCTTGTCGAGCTCGGCGCCGATGTTCAGCAGGCCCACCCTCGGGCTCGCTCGACCCTCCACATCCTGCATGTAGATGTGGCCAAGGTGCGCGAACTGTTCCAATTGCTGCGGCCTGCAGTCGACGTTCGCCCCGGCATCCACCATGAGCGTCGGCCGCGCCGACCCCGTCGGCAGCAAGGCGCCGATCGCTGGCCGGTCCGTACCCGGCATCGAACCGAGGATCAGAATCGAAGCGGCGAGAAGGGCACCCGTGGAACCCGCTGAGACGAACGCGTCCGCTTCCCCGGATTCCTGCAAGCGCACGCCGCAGACGATCGAGCTGTCCGGTTTGCGTCGTACCGACTCGACCGGAACGTCGCCCATCCCGATGACCTCGCTCGCCGGGATGATGCTCAGGCGATCGCCCGAAATGTCATGGCCCCCCAATTCCTCTTCGATCGTCGCCGGATCGCCGACCAGGAGCAGCTCGAAATCGGCATCCAGCTGCTGAAGCGCCTCCACGCCGCCACGGACCGGTATCGCCGGCGCGTTGTCGCCTCCCATCGCATCGAGGGCAATCCGCATGCTCTGTCGACTATTCTGCTGGCACTCGATACACAACGAGCACGCCACCCGGTCACCCGAGCGGCGCGCCCCAGGCTCGAATACCAAGACCCAGCCCGGAACGGGCGCCGAGACTCGGCCCGCTCGCGGGTGCTAGAACTCCGACTCGACCTGAATGACTTCCGTATCTTTATAGTAGCCGCACGTCGGGCAGACCCGGTGGGGCAGTTTGGGGTCACCGCAGCGAGGACACGCCTGCGTGGCGGTTGCCTTCGCCTTGAAGTGCGTGCGGCGCTTTCTCTTCCGCGCTTTGGAGGTCCGCCTCTTCGGTACTGCCATTATTGTCCTCTGACCTTCTATTCTTGAGTCCTACTGCGTAGCTCCTGCAGCGGCCCCCAACGCGGGTCAGCCTCCGCAGGCGTACAGCCGCAGTCCCCTTCGTTCAGATTCGCACCGCAGCGATCGCAGAGGCCGGCACAGCTTTCCCGGCATAGCGCGTACGGGGGAACGGCCAGCATCATGCGCTCCGCCAACGGCACCCGGAGGTCCAACTCCTCCGATCTCGGATCGAGGCCGTAGAGCTCCAGGTCTCCTTCGTCGTCGGAGGTCTTGGCGTCAAACAGAACGCCGAAGTCCTCGCTAACGTCCAGCTCGAGGTACTCGAGGCACCTGCGGCACGCCGACCGAACGCGAGCGCTCATTCTGCCGCGCACCCAAACACCACGGGTGGCCGATCCATCGGCCCGCGCACGCACCACCAGCGGCGAGGCCAGCTCGAAGCCGCTATCGCTCCACAACGGATCGTCGCTAGCGATCTCGCCGTCGACTTCCACCGACGCGTCCTCCAAGCGCCGTAAGTCTATGATCAGCACAGCCCTCTAGTCTATCGGCAGGCCCCAATCCTGTCAACGCAACAGGTCGAGGCCGCGGCGGCCAGCTAGCCCGCCCCCATCAGGCCCCGCTTCGAGAAAAAGAAGGCCAGCTCCTGCTGGGCCGTCTCGTCCGAGTCGGACGCGTGGATGGCATTGCGCTCCTTGTTCTCGGCGTACAGCGCCCGGATCGTGCCCGGCTCGGCTTCGGCAGGATCCGTAGCCCCGATCACTTTCCTCAGCTGCGCCACCGCCTCATCCCGTTCCAAGGCCAGCGCCAACACCGGCCCGGACGTCATGAACCGCTTCAATGCCTCGTAAAAGGGGCGGTCCCGGTGCACCGCATAGAACTCGGCGGCCCCAGCTTCATCCAGCTGCACGAACGCCGTTGCCCGTATCGCGAACCCTTCATCCTCTAGCTGCGCCACGATCCGGCCGACCTTGCGCCCCTCGACCGCGTCCGGTTTGATTATCGCAAGTGTAAGACCCATATAGCATTCACACAGAATGTTCAAGTAGTTTCACGATGATGTCCGTCCGTGATAGGAACCCCACCAGCTTCCCGCCGCTCACCACCGGGAACTGCGCGACGCTCTCGCTGAGCATGCTCCCCAGCACATCGGAGATCAGCTGGTTCTCCGACAGACACATCACGGTCCGCTGCATCACGTCCCGCACATCGACATCCTCGACCGGTGCCTGTCCGCCGTCGGCCAGCGGTGCGGCGCCGAGCACCTGCGGCAGGAAATGCTGGAGAACCTGCTGCTCCGTCACGATGCCGAGCACTTCGCCATTGTCGCTGACCACCGGTACACCACGTCGCCTGTGGCGGACCATGAGGTGGAGCGCCTCGGAAAGCGGCGTGTTCGGTGCAACCGTCTGGAAGTCACGGCTCATGAGGTCACGCACCATGAGTTCCGGGTGCACCACGATGTCGAACTCTGCGATCACACTCAAGAAGTCCTCGACCGACTTCGCCTCGGCAAGCGCATCGGCGACGGCGGGATCAGCGAGGGTAGCACTCAGCGCGGCGAGCGTCTTAAGGTAAGTCTTCGCCGCCCACTGCGGGCCGATGATCAGAACAAGGAACACGGCCTCCGGTGCGTTCGGCGGCGCGAACTTGAACGGCTTCCTGCTCGTGCCCATCGCGACCGCCAGCTCGTTGGCGGCGTCACTTCGACAGTGAGCGAGTAGGGCTCGAGGGCCAACCGTCAGTTGCGTCCCGCGAGCGATTTCAGCTTCGACCAGCTCATCGAGCGCCGCCCGATCACTGATCAGACCTGCCGCCTCCAGACGATCGAGCAGTTGCGCCACGGCATCGGAATAGGACGACGCCTTCAGCCCGACGACCACCCGGTCGGGAAGCAGTAAGCGTGATAGCGCTGTGCGACTAGCCATTCAGAGCCCTAGCTAAGATATCCGGCATGTCTGCCGGTCGGGCTGCGACCTCGACCCCATTCTCCTTAAACGTAGCGATCTTCTCCTCCGCCGTACCAGAGGAGCCGGAGATGATCGCGCCCGCATGGCCCATGCGGCGTCCGGGCGGCGCCGTCTGACC
>JASFTI010000115.1:0-9536 GCA_050053635.1 Gemmatimonadales bacterium | reverse complement strand
ACGAGTCGTTCGTGCGGAGTTTCTTCCCCGAAGCTGATCCGTTAGGCCGAAGGATTCGCATGGGCCGCCGCGACACCGCGGCGAGCTGGCTGACTGTGGTCGGCGTTGTGCCCGACATGCTAATGGAAGGGATCGCCAATCTGGAAGGCCGACCAGCCGGCTTCTACATCCCGGTGGCCCAGAGCGCCGTGGGAACGCGGGTCAACCTCGCGATTCGGACCGGCGGCGCACCGCTCGCGATAACACCCGAGATTCGGGCGACGGTAGAGTCGCTGGATCGAAACCTCCCTATTTACGATGTCATGTCGATGAACGGCGTCATCGCCAGGGAGACGTGGGTCCACTGGACCTTCAGTACGATCTTCATGATCATGGGAGTCGTGGGCCTCCTGCTCGCCACCGTCGGCCTCTACGGCGTGATGTCGTTCACGGTTAGCCGGCGCTCGCAGGAGATGGGCATCAGGATGGCGTTGGGGGCCGACGCCCCCAGATTGGTGCGCCTCGTCATGAAACGTGGCGCCGTCCAGTTGGCGATCGGCATAGTACTGGGAATCGGGATAGCCGCCTTGGCTATCACACCGGTGCAGTTCTTACTCTACGACGTCGACCCCCGTGACCCGGCGGTGTTCGGCCTGGTCGCCATCGCGCTGGCCCTGGCGGGCACTCTCGCCAGCTTCATCCCGGCCCGTCGAGTGACTCGACTCGACCCGGTGATCGCGCTGACCTCCGAGTAGGGAAAGCCTGCGAGACGGCTAGCGGCGCCTCGAGAACGGAGCCTCGATCCGTTCCCGCGCCCATTCCTTCGCGGTAACCGGTCCGATGTCGTATTGCCCCATCTGCAGGGTCCCGCTGGAGTGTTCCGCCTCGAGCACCGTCCGATAGCTGGCCAGCGCGCGCGCCCGATCGCCGGTGACGTCGTAGACGAGTCCCATCCAGACCCGACCCCAATCGTGCCACAGCAGCTCGTCGGCATCCCCCGCCGTGAGTTGGATCAGCCGCTCGAACACGTTCAATGCCTCCTCGTAGCGCTCCAGATCACATAGAGAGAGGCCGAGGAACCAGTGCAGCCTCACGTTCTCCGGATCGGCGCGCCGCCGAGGCACATCGTGGCGATCCGGTTGTTGAGCGTATCGCGCACGAGACTCATTCGGGGATAGCGTTCTCTGTCGCGCCCGCTGCTGAAATAGAGCGCCGCATCCTACAGGTCTAGCTGCTCGAGCTCGTCGGGCTGCGCCCCGCAGCCCGCGAGGATCAACACGGCCAATGCCCCAGCCAGAGTTTTATGCAAGACCATGACACACCCTCTCGATTTAGTAGGCGATGGCGCGTCCGCTCCTCACATACACGACGACTGAGAGAGTCAGAGCCACCAGGCAGACCATCACGACACCGATGAGAACCGCCGTGCCGCCGAAGAAGAGCGCCGGCAGCAATGCGGCGTGGTAAAACGCGTCGGCCAGAAAGTGCGTCAGCATGGCGCTCTCCAGACCGTACTTCCAGTACATCCACCCCAGAACCATCCCAGCTCCGCCGCTGAGCACTACGATGACCACCAGGCTGAAGGCAGTGTGTCGACCTGTACCGATCATGTCGTCTATGTGCGCCCAACCGAACAGGAGCCCGGTGGCCACGATGGCGATCCAGATCGAGGCCCCCCTGGACAGTCCGCCGCCCTTCCGAATCCGACCCAACAGCCAGACCACCAGTGACAACAGGAAATATCGGTAGAAGATCTCTTCGGAGACCCCTGCATCAATCGCGGCCAGCAGTCCCCTCCACCAACCCGGAAAGACCGCCGCCAGCTCGGCGAGCCTGCCCGGGACCCCCGCCACACCTCGGTCGACCGTAATGATCAGCGGTACGGCACCTATGAACACGAGGCTCAACAGGATGGCGACAACGACCGACAGGCTGACGGCGCGTGGAAGCCGGTGCCACACCCCTCTTCCTTCGAGCCAGCCCTCCAGGAATGGAAGCCCGAGCCCGGTCCGGGCGCTGACGAACTGCGCCACGCGGATGCTCAGCGCCGCGAGCAGCAGCCCGATGGGAATCATCGGCACCCAGCGGTTTGCCGGTAATGTCTCGGTTACCATGGGGATCGAGCACAGCTTCCCGACGATCCACAGTCCGAACAGGATCAGAAAGACCTTCCACGTACGCCTCGACTCCCCGCCTTCGCTTACTTCGACGCGCGCTTCTTCTCCTGCTCGATCCAGGATACTCCCTCCGTGATCCAGGCTGGGGGTTCCTCGCCTTTCAAATAGTAGTTGAACCACTCGAGCTGCCGATGGTGGTAGTCGACCTGGTTCGCTTTCTGCCGGTTGCCGTGGTTTTCGCCGCGGTAGACCAGCAGCACGAAGTCTTTGTCCAGACGTCTGGCGAAGTTGTACGCTTCGATCCCCTGGTGCCAATCCACCGAGCCATCCTCATCGCCGAACGCCATCAGCAACGGCGTCTCCAGCTGATCGAAGGCCATGACGGGGGAGTTGCTGATGTAGGCCTCAGGGTCTTGCCAGAGCGGGACCTCCATCCGCTCCTGGCCGTACTCGTAGTGACCGGTCTCGGGGATCCCAGTGTTCCAGAAGATCATCCCGTACATGCTCACCAGGTTGGTCAGCGGCGCGCCGGCCACCGCCGCGGCGAAGAGATCGGAGTGCGCCGCGAGGAACGTCGTCTCGTAGCCGCCCCACGAGTGACCCATGATCCCGACGCGCTCCGGATCCACCATCCCGCTCTCGAGTACCTCCTTCACCGCGACTTCCACACAGTGCAGCGCCGAGAACCCCGGATCACGCTTCTCGAACGTGATATCCGGCATCAGCACGAAGTAGCCCTGGCTACTGAAGACGGTGGGGTTATAGGCACTGCGCTCCGACGGCACCCGGTAGAAGTGGAGCCAGTCGGAGAGCCGCTCATATATATAGACAACCATCGGGTACTGCCGGCCGCGTCTGTAGCCCGCCGGGTAGACGAGCACGCCCTGGAGGCGGGCATCGGATACCGGATTCTCGAACTCGATCAGCTCGGTCCGGCCCCACTCGTAGTCGTCCTGAAAGGGATTGGTCTCGGTCACCTGCCTGGCATCGGCGAGCGAGGCGTCACCCACGAAGTAGTCGGGCGAATCGTCGAAGCCCTCGGCCATGTACATGTAGACCTCGGCTTCCTCAGCCTGAAGGAGACCACCCACCCACTTGTCCTGCCACACCAATCGCTCGGGTGCCTCGCCCGGACGCATGCGGGCATAGCCCCTCTTCTTCGAGAAGTTGCCGGAGATGCTGAGATAGACTGGTGCCGAGGTGTCGATGAATTCTTCTTCTGGATCGAGCCGCGCATAACGGTGGCGAACCTCATCAGTGGTCCCAGCCGTAAGTCTCGTCGCTCCCGAGCCGTCGCTCTGCAACTCCCACAGATCGTATCGGTCGTAGACGATCACCGAGCTGTCGCCCGCGGTCCAGCCGGCCACACCGTACGGGTAGCGCTCCGGCCGCGGATGATCGTCCTCCATGTTCACGAGAGGTGATGGAACCTCGGCGCTCACCTGCGCCCGCACGCCGGTCTGCAGCTCGTAGGTCCAGAACTGCTCGTCTTCCAGATACATCATGTAGCGGCCGGCACTGCTGAGATAGAACGACCCGACCCTCTCCTGGATCAGCGTCTTCTCTCCTGTTGTCACATCGATGCGATAGAGGTCGTCGGGCTCCGGGAAGAATCGGCCGTACTCCTCGTACGGCGTCGCATCGCTGCCGAGGGCGAATCGCTGACCTTCGAGAAGTCTCACCGACTCGGTTAGCTCGTCGCCCAGCTGCACGACCCGCCCCGAGTCCAAGTGCCACGCCGTCAGAAAGTTCTCCTCCCGCAGGCGCCGGTCGATGTTCTTCTGGCGCGGAATCACCCTTATGTCGCCCGCGTGCCAGATCTCCACGGTGGACGAGTCCCGCACGGTGATCTCCCGCTCGGCATGCAGCCTCCGCTGCTGAATCCCGAAGAACACCGTCCCACCATCGTCCGACCAGCTGGGGCTCCGATACTCGACTATCCGCATCCCCTCGGGGAAACTCTCATCCTGGGCCGGATCGTAGACCGTCTCCTGTGGAGCCGCCGAGTCGAGGCCTCTCCAGACCAGGACGACCTGAGCGGTATCTTCGTGTATCGTATCGGGCTCGGCGCGGAGCAGCGCCAGGTCGAACGCAGCTTCGCGCCACGACAGGTTGCTGTAGCCGACGCTCTTCGAGTCCAATGGCCTCAGCACACCGCTGGCCGGATCGAAGAGCTGCACACCGTTACCGGCACCACCCGAGGTCGACACCGTCATAGCCAGGAGATGTCCTTCGTCCGACCAGGCGAAACCGGAGATGTTGCCGAAACTGATATCGGCTTCGTTTTCCAGGTCCCTGACGACCAGGTTCGAGCCCACCTCTTCCTCCGCCTCCTCGCTCTTGTACCTCTCCATGGCCAGGAAGCCGCCGTCGGCGCTGAAGGCGAACGACGCGACCTCTGCAACCCTCAGCGTGTCGCGCGTCGCGACCCGGAAGAGCCCCAGCGCGTTGCGGATCGGCTCATCCGCCTCTCGCAGCTCCGCCTTCCTTTCCTCCGACGGCTCGATCCGGTAGGCCAGCCAGCCCCCGTCCTCCGAGAACTCGGGAGCCGTCCCGAACGGGATGACCCACACCGCATCGTCGGCCAGATTCACGATGCGCAGCTCGTTCTCCTCGTTGTTCCGGGTGATCCGGTAGACGAACCACTCGCCGTTGGGAGCGAGGGTCGCCGAGGAGAGCCTCTCCCATTTCCCGTAGTCCTCTGTGGTGAGCGGATCTTGAGCCGCGCCCTGCACTGCGAGTCCCAGCAGAAGGGACAGAGCCAGCACCGCTGGGGCGTATCTGGTAGCCGATTTCATCTTCAGTTCTCTCCCTCATAGGCCGGGTTCAATTGCCTCGGAACCGGCGCGTCGACGGACCGGCGCCACTCGATCATCAGCCGATGTAATTCCTTCACGACATCCGGTAATTCGGCGGCCAGGTTGACCCGCTCGCCGATATCAGCGCGGAGGTTGTAGAGCTCCAGTTCACCCGTCTCGAAGAACTCGATCAGCTTGTAGTCGCCCGTTCGGATCGCTGCCGCCGGCGTCGTGCGCCACGGCCCCGCCATGCCGCGGTACGCTTCCAGGTAGGCGGGAAAGTGCCAGTGCAGCGCCCGCGGCACCAGCGTATCCGCGCCCTGCAACAGATTCAGCAAGCTGACCCCGTCCAGCGGCTGCGCCGGCGGCTCCGCACCAGCGATCTCGAGTATCGTAGGAAAGAAATCGGTACCGATCACCGGCGCTGCTTCTTCTCGACCCGGCGCGATACGTGCCGGCCAGCGAACGACCAGCGGAACTCGGATGCCCCCCTCGTAGAGCATACCCTTCGAGCCGCGCAGCGGCGCCATCGAGGTGGCAGGCCCGTAGCCACCATTGTCGGAGAAAAAGAACACGACAGTGTTCTCCGACAGGTTGAGCTCCTCCAACTTAGCCACGATCCGGCGGACGCTCTCGTCGACGCTCTCCACCATCGCGGCATGGACCGGGTTGTTCTGTTCGTCAGCGCCCGGTCTCTCGCGATATTTAGCCACCAGCTCGTCCTTCGCCTGTAGCGGCGTGTGTACTGCGTAGTGAGAGAGGTAGAGGAAGAAAGGGCGGACCTGGTGGTCCTCGATGAAGCCGAGCGCTTCATCGGTCAATCGGTCGGTGAGGTACTCACCTTCTCGACCCGTCCGCGTCAGGTTTCTGAGCTCGTTTCCATCTCTGCGGTAGGGATAGAAGTGAGTGCGGACGCTACCGCGCTCATCCCCGCCGACGTTGAGGTCGAAGCCCTGGTCGGTCGGCAGGTGGCCGAGACCGCCGAGATGCCATTTGCCGATGTGCGCCGTTGCGTACCCGGAGGCTTTCAGGGCCTCCGCTATCGTCACGGCAGCGGTGTCGAGCGCCGTTCTGCTGGGGGTGGGGACCAGTCTGCGCAGTCGCGCGGCGCCGCGTTCCGGACTGCCCACGGTATAGACGCCGTGCCGCGGCGTGTACTGACCGGTGAGCAACGACGCTCGACTGGGCGCGCAGTTGGGTGCGTTGGCGTAGGCGTTCGTGAAGACGATGCCCTCGGCGGCCAAGCCGTCGATATGCGGCGTCTCGTAGTAATCGCGCCCCATGAAGCCCACGTCTCTCCAACCCAGGTCGTCTACATAGATCAGGACGACGTTAGGCCTCACCGCCTCTTTACCACAGGCCGATAGCAGTACGCCAGCTGCCAGCGCCAGCAGCCAGACAAACCTTGCTCTCGCGCGACGTGTGGAATTAGTCAAGCTCGGCTCCGGGCAGCTGTATGGGTGGAACCTGAGATCGAGCACAACACACCGCAAGATGGGCGAGTTGCTGGACTGCCACCGGGCGCAGGGGTTACTGTGGCTTCATGGCGCACGGCGGGTCTGAAAGGAAGACCGGCGGCGACCTGGTCCGCCAGCTGGGCACGTTCGACTCCATCATGATGATGGTGGGGATCGTCATCGGGTCCGGCATCTTCCTGACCACCGGGATCATGGCTCAGAGCATACCGTCGGCCGGGTTGCTGCTGTTGGCCTGGCTGGTGGGCGGCGTCCTCACACTCACCGGCGCTCTGACGTTCGCCGAGCTCGGAGCGGCGATGCCGCACGCCGGCGGCCAATACGTTTACCTGCGAGAAGCCTACGGCCACCTCTCCGGTTTCCTGTTCGGCTGGATCCTGTTTCTGGTGTCGATGGGTGGGTCGATCGCGGCGCTGGGGGTGGGCTTTGCCGAGTACACGGGCTACTTCTTCCCCGCCCTCTCGACCCAGCGGATCATCTTCTCGGCCGAGCTCGGCATATTCGGCGGAGGCCACACGTTCGCTCTGTCGACCGGACAGCTGCTCGCCGTCGGAGTAATACTGTTCCTCTCGGCGTTCAACTACGTCGGGGTCGTATTCGGCAAGATCATTCAGAACATATTCACGGTGGTGAAAATCGGGGCAATACTCGCGTTCGTCATCCTCGGTTGCACCATCGGCAGGACCGTGCCCATCGACTTCACGCTCAACCCGACGGGGCTGAGCACCGGCGGACTGTTCGTCGGCTTCGGCGTCGCCATCATCGCCGTCTCCTGGGCCTTCGATGGCTGGCACAACATCACTTACGTCGCCGGCGAGATAGAGAACCCGAAGCGAAACCTGCCCACCGCGCTGGTCGCCGGGACGCTGATCATTACGGCGCTGTACCTGCTCGTGAACTTCGTCTACCTGGCAGCCCTGCCCGTCGGCGAGATGGTAGGGGTCGTTAGAATAGCCGAGCGGGCCGCCACCGCCCTGCACGGCCAGGTGGCCGCCGGCCTCATCTCGGCGGCCGTTATCGTCTCGATCTTCGGAGCGCTGAACGGCGCCATCTTCGCCGGCCCGCGGGTCTACTACGCCATGGCGCGCGACGGAGTCTTCTTTCGCAAGGTCGGTGAGGTGCACCCGCGATTCCAGACCCCGGCCTTCGCCGTTCTTCTCCAGGCCGTCTGGGCCGGCTTTCTGGCAACGACCGGCAGCTACGAGCAGCTGTTCACCTACGTCGTGTTCGTCTCCTTCATCTTCTGGATCGCGGCCACCGCTGCGGTGTTCGTGCTCAGACGACGTCAACCGAACCTGCCGCGACCCTACAAGACGTGGGGCTATCCTCTGGTCCCGCTGGTCTTCATCGTCAGCATGGCGGTAATCCTGGTGAACACGCTGTTCGCCCGGCCGGTGGAATCGCTGGCCGGGCTCGGGATCACCCTGCTGGGGATTCCCGTCTATTATCATTGGCGCGGACGCTCGCAACCCACCAAGGAGGAACCGGAGTCGGACGAGCATGTTGACGAATGAGGGCGACAGCTTGACGCGCGTCGTGGTCTCCACCCCACGCGACGCCTACTTCGATGTCAGCACCCACGCAGGTGCGAATATCCCCGAGCTCGCCGATTGCCAGCGGACGATCGAACAGCACGATGCCTTGAAAGCGACCATGCGGGAATTCGGCTGCGAGGTCATCGACCTGCCGGAGCTGGCGGGCGACCCGAACTCGGTCTTCACCAGAGACATAGCACTGGTCTCGCCTCGCGGTCACGTGAAGCTGCGAATGGGGTTGGAGGCTCGGCGCGGTGAGGAAGCCTGGATGTCGGAAGCGCTGGAGACGCTGGGAGAACCGTGTATCGGGGAGATAAAGGCGCCGGGCACAGTCGAGGGCGGCGACGTCATGCTCATGGGCTCGGTGGCTTTCGTCGGACTCACCGGCAGAACCAACGAGGAGGGCGTGAGACAACTCGGCGCCCTGCTGAGCGACATGGGTTACGAGATGCGAGTCGCGCGGCTGGGCAGCGAGTGGATGCACATCGGCGGCCCGCTGAGCGCCATAGGACCCGACCGCGTCCTCTGTTGCCGCGACGTCTTCCCCGACGATTTCCTCAGCGGCTTCGACACCGTGGAGGTCGAACCACGAGGCCCGTCGACCGGCAACGTCATCTGCCTGGCAGAGGACGAGGTCATCGCGAACGCCGCCGAGAACGCGCCCGTGATCGCCCAGTTGGAGAGAGAGGGCGTGAAGGTCCACGCCCTCGACCTGTCAGAGTTCAGAAAGGGCGCCGGCGGCCCGAGCTGCCTCATACTCCCGCTCGAGCGAATCTGAGGACGAGCGGTCCCCCGGCGCCGACCCGACTCCATGGACCTTTTTCAGCGACCCGCTAGTGTAGGCCCACGCTACCGACCACCGACGCGAACAGCTTCGCCGAGTCGTAGCCGATCCCGTCCTTGAAGACCAGCTCGACGTTCCGCACGTCGGTGATATCGGTCGATGGGTCCCCGCGAATCACCACGAGGTCCGCCCACTTGCCGACGGCGATGCTACCGATCCGGTCATCCATCTCCAGGTAGCGCGCGCCGTTCAGGGTCGCGACCTCGATCGCACCGACCGGGGAGAACCCGGCCTCGACCAGCAGCTCGATCGCTCGCCAGTTCGAGTAGCCCGCCACGACGCCGCCGTAGCCCGTCGGGTCGGTGCCCACGACCAGCAGGCCACCGGCCTCGGCGAACGCGTGCTCCATCTCCATCTCTTTCCTGAAGAGGATGGACCAGTCGCTCTCCTCCTGGCTGGCGATTCGGACTCGCGTCCGCAGGTACTGCTCGCGTGCCTCCGGGAGCATGGCGTCGATCGCCCCGCCCGCGGCCGGCGGTCGGCCCGGCGTGTAGGTCTCGAAGACGGGGAGCGTCGAGGTTAGCGCGACACCGTGCCGGACCAGATGCTCAACCAGGCTCTGGAACTCGGGGCCCTCGATGTCCAGATCGATCAGTGAGCTGTTCCTCTCGTTACCCGGCGGGCAGCTGTCTTCCTCTTTGTCGGGGACGAAGTCGGTGCTGGCCAGAAAGCCGTGCTCCAGGTCGTCTATCCCGAGCTCCGCCGCCTCGCGGAACGTCACCGAGCAGAGGTGTCCCGTCAGCTTGAAGTCATGTGCATGCGCCTCGTCGATGGCGGCCTCCAGCTCG
>JASFTI010000114.1:0-9619 GCA_050053635.1 Gemmatimonadales bacterium | reverse complement strand
GCCCCGAACAGCAGGATCGAGAACAGGATCTCACCGGCCGCAACCGTATCGGAGTGGGCGTCGCCGGTCCGCAGCAGCCCATACACGACCCAGGGCTGCCTGCCGACCTCGGCCGCAACCCAGCCAAACTGGCAGGCGACGATCGGCAGCGGCACGACCCAGACGAGCAGCTTGAGAAAGCGTCGGTTCTCGAACAGCCGTCGCCGCCAGAGCTGCAACACACCCCAGGCCATCACCGCGATGAAGAGACCTCCCAGGATCACCATGTTGTGGAAGGAGACGAAGGTCAGCCAGAGCGGCGGGACCTCATCCTCCGGAAACTCGTCGATCCCCTGGATCAGCGCGTGCGGGTCGCCAAAGGCGAGCCAACTCAGCAGTCCCGGGATCTCGACCTTGGCCCGCAGTTCGGGTGGCTCGACGTGCACCAGACCGAAGAGCACCAGCGGCGCACCTTCCTGGCTCGTGTAGAGTCCCTCCATCGCCGCGAACTTCGTTGGCTGCGTCTCGGCGACCTGAACGGCATGCCAATGTCCGAACGGGAAAGCCACGAGTAGCGCCGCGGCCAGACCCCAGGGCAACGCCAGCTTCAAGCCTCGCTTCCCAATCTCATCATCTCGATTCTTCAACAGCCGATACGCCGCGACTCCCGCCATGAAGAATGCACCTACCACCAACGCGGCAAAGATCGTGTGGAAGTAGCGCGGCAGCGTGGAGGGATTGAATACCGCGGCCCAGAAGCTCTCGAGCTCGGCCCGCCCGTTACGAACGGCGAAACCTGCCGGCGTCTGCTGCCACGAGTTCGCGACGATGATCCAGAAGGCGGAGATCGTCGCGCCCACCGCAACCATCAGAATCGAGAACCAGTGGACGGCCTTGGGAACGCGACCGCGCCCGAAAAGGTAAAGGCCCAGGAAAGTCGATTCGAGGAAGAACGCGAAGATTCCCTCGGCCGCCAGCGGCGCACCGAAGATGTCACCCACGAACTTCGAGTAGCGCGCCCAGTTCGTACCGAACTGAAACTCCAGCAGAATCCCGGTGGCCACGCCCAGGGCAAAGGTGAAGGCTAGCAGCTTGCCGAACAGCTTTCCCATCCGGACATACTCCGGATCGCCGCTGCGCCACGCCCGGCCCTCGACCAGGACGAGCAACCAGGCCAGGCCGATGCTGATCGGCGGAAAGATGAAGTGGAAGCCGGCGGTGATGGCGAACTGGATCCGCGAGAGAAGGACCGGATCCATCGGCACACTCCGTGTCCGGGGCACCGCACGAAGGACTCATTTTCGGGTTGTGCTCGGCACACAGAATGGCGTATCGCGTGTGCCAGGTCAACCGCTAGAGATCGTATTCCTGCCCGCGCTCGGGGATCCGGACGTCGGCGGCACCGTCGTCCTCGAGCCCTGCGGCGAGCGCTGAGAGTCCCTCTTGCTCGCCGTGGACCAGGAAGATCTGCTTCACTTCTCCTTTCTCCTGAACGCGGGATGCCCAGCGCAGCAACCCGGCGCGATCGGCGTGGGCGCTATACCCCTCAGCCCTTCGGATCCGCGCCGTCATCTCGTACTCCTCGCCGTAGATGCGGACGGGGCTCTTGCCGTTCATAATCTTGCGGCCCAGCGTATGCTCGGCCTGGAAGCTCACGAACAGGACGATCGACTCCGGCCTAGTCGCATGGTGTTTCAGATGGTGGAGGATCCGCCCACCCTCACACATGCCCGACGCCGATATGATGACCGCCGGCTCCTCCCGGGTGTTCAACGCCCGCGACCCATCGACGCTCCTCACGTACTTGAGCCCGTCGAAGCACAATGGGTCCTCGTCGCTGTCGCTCACCATCATCTCCCGGTACTCCTCGTCGTAGCACTCGGGGTGGACCCGGAAGACGTCGGTCGCGTTCACGGCCAGCGGGCTGTCGACGAAAACTTCGATGGGCGGCAGCTCTCGCGCCTCCCAGAGCTGGTTCAGACGATAGACGATCTCCTGGGTGCGACCGACGGCGAAAGCCGGGATGAGCAGTACCCCACCGGCGTCGACCACGTCGGCGACCGTCCGACGCAGCAGCGCTTTGGCATCGCCGCTGCTCTCGTGCAGCCGATCCCCGTATGTGCTCTCCATAATCATGTAGTCGGCGGCCTCGAACACGCGAGGATCGCGCAGGATGGGGAGTCCCTTGCGCCCGATGTCGCCGCTGAACACCAGGCGCGACTTCCTGCCCTTCTCGTTCGCCTCCACCAGCACGATCGCCGAACCGAGTATGTGCCCGGCGTCGCGGAACCGGACCGTCACGCCGGGGAACGGCTCGAACGCACGGTCGTAATCGATGCTGTGAAACGCCTTCAGCGTCTCGAAGGCGTCTTCTTTCGTGTACAGCGGCTCGAACGGCTTCTTGCCCTGCTTCCGCCGCCGTTTGTTCACGTACTTGACGTCGTTCTCCTGCAGGTGCGCCGAGTCCACCAACATGTAGGCGCAGAGGTCTCGCGTCGCCGAGGTCGAGTAAACGCAGCCGCGAAAGCCGGCCCGTACCAGCGACGGCAGGTTGCCGCTATGGTCGATGTGGCCGTGGGAGAGGACGACAGCGTCGATCTGCGAGGCATCGAACGGCAGGCCGCGATTGCGCTCGAACGCCTCCTTCCGTCTCCCCTGGTATAACCCACAGTCCAACAAAATCTTACGGCCGCTGACCTCGAGTAGATGCATCGACCCGGTTACGGTCCCGGCGGCTCCCCAGAACTGGACTCTCATATACCCTCTCTGCGCAGGTTACAGCCCCTGGAACACAGACCCCTGAATTGCGTATACTACAGCGGAAACGTAGCCTGCGTTACCCGCCCTCGCTCCACCCCCCTAATGACCGGCTCGCCGGATTCTGTGCTATGGCAAAACGGGCTAAGTCCAAGAGTGGGTTCACAATATTCGAGCTGCTAGTCTCCATTGTCATCCTGGGGATCCTGGCGGCGATCAGCCTCAAGGTCGCCGACGGGAGGAAGCGGGCCTACGTGGCGGTCATCGCGTCCGACCTGCGCAATGTTGCGACGGCCCAGGAGGCCTACTTCCACGACAGCATGGACGAGCCGGGCGGGCCAAGGTACGCGCCGAACATCGCACAACTAGATTTCAACGTCAGCGAGAATGTCTTGGTGCAGATGGTCGGTCACCAGAAAGGCTGGAGTGCCCGCACCATCCACAAAAAGCGGAACGACTTCCGTTGCGCGATGTACGTGGGCAACGTGAAAGGATTGATCCAGATCTTCGAGCCTGCCATCGAAGAAGGCGCCATGTACTGCGAGCCCAAGCTTCCCGGATCGAAGGGCAAAGGGAAAAAGTAGTAAACGCGACCGAGGTCTCTCGACGAGGGTGTGATTATGAAGTTCAAAGTATCGCGAGCAACGTTTGACAAGGGGACAGCGCTCACTGGCGTGCTACTCGTGCTCAGCCAGCTCCTCCTGCTCGCCTATTCCCCGATCCACGTCGCGGTAGTGGTCCTGGGCGTTCTGATGATCTACGTCGGCATATGGCGGCTGGCCAGCCATCTGTTTCCCAACCGGCGCGTCTACATGCCGCTCAGAACCGAGGTCGACGAGTTCATCCGGCTCGTCCGCAGACTCAACACCGAGCGGGCGAGCGGCGACCTCCCAGCGGCTTTCGAGACGGGCGCCGAACTGCGGGAAACGGTGGAGCGGGTGATCGCCGTCGCCGGTGTGGAGAAGAAGCCGGGTAACGGCAGGGAAGCCGACCTGAATCGCCAGGCGACGGGGTCAGCCTGAACCAGCAGCCCAGTACTCGCGCGCGCCGGAACGCGGCCCTCCTGGTCCTCATCATCGTCGGGCTCGGCACGGTCGCGTACTTGGGAACGGAACATCTCGTCGAAGATCTCCAGGAACTGGGACGTGCCGATCCCAACCTGGCGGTCGAGCGTGCCGGCCTCACCATCAAACTGCTCGCCTTGACCCTCGGCATACTGCTGGCCCTCTTCGCCGCCTGGCTGTTCCACTTCTCCCTTCGCGTTCAGAGAGCCGGCCGCTTTCCCCCACCGGGAGCCCGTTTGATCCGCGAATCGAGAATACTGACCGGGGTCGAAGCGGAGACGCGAGCGCGCCGCGGCTTCATCATGGCAGCGATCATCGCCGCAGCCGCCGTGGCTCTGCCCGCCTACCTCTGGCACATCACCGACATACTGACCCTCCCCTGAGCGCCTAGCTTAGTAGGCTGCAGGCCACCTTGATGCGCGTCACCCCGACGCGCAACTTGCGCGGATACCCGCGGTCAGCACTCGCACGCTGAACGAGCTGGAAACTTGACCTATCGCGAGGAATCCGAACCATGACCTGGCTCCTGGTCCTGGCCCTGCTCCAAGTGCCGCTCGCCTCTCAGGGAGCGGGCCGACCCGAGCGTGCCGCTCCAACCACGATCGGGCTCGCCTTGAGCGGCGGCAGCGCCAAGGGCTTCGCCCACATCGGCGTCCTACGGGTGTTCGAGGGCGCCGGCCTGCCGATCGATGCGATAGCCGGCACGAGCATGGGAGCGCTGATCGGCGGGCTCTACGCCATTGGCTACACACCCGACATGCTGGAGGAGCTAGCGGTCGAACAGGACTGGGAGGCGCTCTTCACCGATAGATACGACCGGCGCAGCTGGACGATCGAGCGCAAGCTGGCCAGGGAAAGCCTGCTCGAGCTCCCGATTCGCGGGCAGCGCCCCCAACTTCCCGCCGGCCTCGTTGCCGGCCAGCGCATCTCGCAGCTGTTCACAGGGCTCACCTGGCCGGCCCACGCGGTGGATGACTTCCGTAGCTTCACGATTCCCTTCGTGGCCCTGGCCACCGATCTCGAGACGGGCGACGCGGTGCCTCTCGATACCGGCTTGCTGCCGCGGGCCATGCGGGCGAGCATATCGATCCCCACCGTGTTCGCCCCGGTCCGGATCGGAGACCGACTGCTGGCGGACGGCGGTCTGTCACGCAACCTGCCGGCGCAAGACGTCGCCGACCTCGGCGCCGACATCATCATCTGTGTCGATGTGTCCGATCCGCTCGCCAGCGCGGACAGCATCCGGACGCTGCTCGACGTACTGGATCAATCGATCTCTTTTCGGACGACCGCTTCTACCGAAGAGCAGCGGCGCCTGTGCGACGTGATCATCGAGCCGGACATCGAGGGGCTCTCCGCCCTCGCCTTCGACCGGGCAACGGAGTGGGTCGCACGAGGCGAAGCAGCGGCTCGCGAGGCCTTGCCGCAGATCCTTGCCCTGGCCGGCGAAGCGCGCGCCCGCGGCTCGCGGCACCTGCCACCGATCCGCATCGATTCGACGTACGTACACGTACTCACGCTCGAGGGCCTGCACCTGGCACCGAGCCGGTCCGTCGCGAGGACGCTCGGTCTCGAGATACCCGGCTGGATCACTAGACAGGAAGTCGATCGGGCCATCGGCAGCGCCTACAGCAGTGGGTTCTTCGCCAGCGTCACGTATCGCATCGACGCGCTACAGCGTGGAGATTCAGTTGTCTCCGCACTCGTTGTTCGGTTCGAGGAGGAAAAGCGTGACCGGCTCGGGTTCAGCTTTCGCTACGAGACCCGCTACAAGGCCTCCTTACTGATGTCGACGACCCTCCGTAACCTACTGCAGTACGGTTCCGTCACGCGGCTCGACCTGCGTTTGGGTCAGCAGATTCAGCTCGGCGGGCAGTACACGCGCCGCTCCGGCCCGCGTAACGCATTGAGCCTCGGCGTCCGAGCCGAATGGAGCGAGGCGCCGCTCGATTTTTTCGAGGACGGGCGGCGGGTGGCCGAGGTCCGTGTCGACGCCGCGAACCTGTCAGCCTTCTTCGGCGTGGCGTTTAGCAACACGGCACTCGCCGGCATCTCGGTGAAGGGCGAGTATGCGTACAATAGAGCGACGATTACCGCGGAGACGTTCGACGAGAAAGACACGTTCTACACCCTGGCGGCCCTGGTGCGGGCCGACACCTACGATCGCGATGCCTTTCCCAGTCGCGGGTTCGGGTTGCTCCTGAAGTCGGAATGGGCCGACCGCTCGATCGGTAGCGGCCGCAGCTTCTCGCACAGCGTCTTCGACGCCGACCTCTACCTTCCGCTCCACCGGCGCGCTTCACTGATCGTACGCGCCACCCTCGGTAGCTCTTCCGGCGGCGACGACCTGCCTACCCACTACCTCTTCTTCCTCGGCGGTTCCAGCCCGTACTTCATCTTTCCTGACCGCCAGTTCCCGTTCTTCGGCCTGGAGACTCATGAACGCCGCGGCAGACACATCCAGAGCTTCCAGTTGGGCCTGAGGCTCCAGATCGCGGAACGATTCTTCGCCATCTTGCGCCTGAACGCCGGCGACACACTCGACCGCTGGCATTTCGATCCCGACCAGTACCTAACCGGCTACGGCCTGACGCTCGGGGTGCGAACGCCCTTCGGGCCGATCAGTGCTACGATCGCCGAAACGACCCTCGAGGAGTGGCCCGACTTTTCGGTGGATCTGGGCTACCTGTTCTGATCGTACGGGAGGATAGCCAGTGGCCGAGCAAAAGACTGGCATTCAGGATGTGAGCGGTGTTACCTTTACTTCCCGCCCCCGCGACTCCCTCGCAGTTGAGGCGCCCCGCCGTACCCACGGCGCGACCGAGCGCGGGCTGTCGTCCCTCTCGGTCCGTCGGAGGGGCCAAGGCGCCGCTGGCGGAATGAGCGAGCTTACCAGGAACAAGGCAGGGGGAAGACATGACAGCCTCGTACGCACCCACGCGGAACATGATCGACAAGATCTTGGCTATGGTCGGCCTGGCGATCGTGGTTCTGGAGATCTACATCCTGGTCGAATCGCCCCTTCACGTCATCATCCTGGCCTTCGGTGTCCTGCTGATCTACGTGGGGACGTGGCGGCTGGTCGGCCGGCTGCTGCACAGGCGGATGAACAAGGTTCTGCGCGACGAGATAGACACGTTCATCACGCTGGCGCGCAACCTTTATAGCCACAGAACGAACAGCGACAGCGCGCGACTCCATCAGACGAAGGCGGCGCTCCGCGAGTCGGTGGAGCGCATCATCTCGGCCGCTTCCAAGTACCAGGACCAGCCCGAAGCATGAGCTGCGGACCGCGTTGTGGCCGCCGCGCTCCCTTACACGGTCCGACCGACAGCTTCCGCCACTGGACGTAGCTCATCCATCAGCCGCTGAAACTGCTCTAGCCTGAGCGACTGTGCGCCATCGGAGACGGCGCGATCGGGATCGCAGTGCACCTCAACGATAATCGCGTCGGCGCCGGCGGCCACAGCAGCCTTGGCCATGGGAAGCACATGATCGCGAACACCCGTCCCGTGGCTGGGGTCAACGACCACCGGTAGGTGACTGCGTACCTTCACCGCCGGCACCGCGCTCAGATCCAGCGTGTTACGTGTCGCTCTTTCGAACGTACGGATGCCGCGCTCGCAGAGCAGGATGTCGGGATTGCCACAGGCGGCGATGTACTCGGCGGCGGCGAGCCATTCCTCCAGTGTCGCCGCCGGCCCTCGTTTCAACATCACGGGGCGACGCGAGCGACCGAGCTCTCGAAGCAGCGTGAAGTTCTGCATGTTGCGCGCGCCCACCTGCATGATATCGCAGTAGTGTGCGGCGAGTGGGATCTGCGAGGGCTCCATGACCTCGCTGATCGTCAACAGGCCGTTCGCCGCTGCGGCCTGGCGCAACTGGTACAGCCCCTCTTCACCGAGGCCCTGAAATGAGTAGGGACTGGTCCGGGGCTTATAGGCGCCGCCGCGCAGGATGTGCGCGCCGGCGGCAGCGACCGATGCAGCAATCTGATTGACCGTCTCGGGATCTTCCACCGAACACGGTCCCGCCATAATCACGAATCGTCCGCCGCCGACCACGATGCCGCCGCCTACATCGATTTGCGAGTCCTCTGCCTGAAAGGCGCGGCTCACGAGGCGGTACTCGGGGCCGTCGACCGAGACCTCGGCGATGCCGGTCAGCCCCTCGAGTAGGTCGGGTGTAGGAGCTCGACCCGCACCCGACACTCCGAGCACCACGCGTTCCATGCCCGAACGCCGGACGCTGAACCCTGCCTGAGTGACGCGCTCGACCACATCGGCGATCTGGCCTGCGCTAACCTTCGCTTCCATGAGTACGATCACGTCTTGGCCTCCCTACGCTCCGTTGCTGCCCGGCGAATGCCGCGCATCAGTTCCTCCGCCCTGCGCTTCACCGCCTCTACCGCCGCCTCCCGGCCTCGCGCCGACGCCGCCTCGCTGACGAAGGCGCTGCCTACTATGACGCCGTCGGCGACTTCGGCCACACGCGCGGCATCGTTCGCCGTGCTTACGCCGAATCCCACCGCCACCGGCACACCACTGCAGCGCCTGGCACGCTCGACCTGCTCCCGCAGCCGATCGCCGATCCCGCCCTGCGGGCCCGTCACGCCGTGTCGGCTGATCAGGTAGAAGAAGCCACGCGAGGCTCGGGCCGCGACAGCCAGCCGCTCGTCCGACGTGTCCGGCGCCCCCAGGTAGACCGTATCGAGCCCGGCGGCGGCGGCGGCCCCGCGCAGGCTCACGCCGTCCTCCGGTAAGAGGTCCGGCACCAACATCCCGCTCGCCCCGGCTTCCGCCGCATCATCGCAGAATGCCTCGGGCCCGTAAGCCAACACCGGGTTCAGTGCGGACATCAACACAATCGGCAGACCGGACTGCTCAGCGATACGCGGCAAGCACTCCAAGACCCTCCTCACACTGACTCCGCCCGCCAGCGCCCGCGTGTAAGCCGCCTGAATGATCGGACCGTCGGCCAGCGGATCGCTGAAGGGAATCCCCAGCTCCAACACGTCGGCCTCCGCATCGCGTAACGCCCCGGCCAGCGCCACGGTCGTCTCGAGGTCGGGGTCGCCAGCGGCCAGGTAGGCGATGAGCGCCGCTCTACCCTCGCCGCGACACCGCGCGAACGCGTCGCCGATGCTCTTCCCGCTCACCCCATACTCTCCCACTCCATCGCCATCCCGCTCTCCATCCTCGTCGCCATTGTTGTCGTCGCCCCAATCGCATCCGTCATCGCCCCCGGGCATCGTCATCCCCCCGCACCACGTCCTTATCACCCCGGCCCGAGAGGTTGACCAGCAGCATCCCGGCCGGCCCAAGCTCGCGTCCCCACTCGAGCGCATAGGCCAGCGCGTGACTCGATTCCAGCGCCGGGATGATCCCTTCGCTCTTCGCCAGGGCCGTGTAGGCGTCCATCGCCTCATTATCGGTGACCGAGAGATAACGCGCGCGACCCGTCTCCCGCAGCCAAACGTGCTCCGGGCCGACCCCCGGATAGTCGAGCCCGGCGGCGATCGAGTGCGTAGGCGCCACCTGGCCGTCGGCATCCTGGAGGATGAACGACCGCGAGCCGTGCAGGACGCCCGGCTTGCCGGCGACCAACGAGGCGGAATGCCGCTCGGTGGCCAACCCTTCACCAGCGGCCTCGACTCCTACCATCTGCACACCGTCATCGATAAACGGGTGGAAGAGTCCGATGGCGTTGCTGCCCCCACCTACACAGGCCACCAGACCATCGGGCAGCCGGCCGCATTCTTCCATGATCTGCCGCCGCGCCTCGATGCCGATCACACTCTGGAAGCTGCGAACCATGAG
>JASFTI010000113.1:0-9629 GCA_050053635.1 Gemmatimonadales bacterium | reverse complement strand
GCCAAGTGCCGGTGGCTGACGGCCGGCCTTGCACTTCCGCTCGTCGGCCTGCTGAGCCTCGGCGCCGGTTGTGCCGGGCGCGAGGGCCAGACTGCGGCCGGCGATTCGCAGGAGGTGGACGTGGACACGAAGAGCATCGAGGAGGTTCTGCGCGAGCAGACGCCCGGCCTGATGGCCGTGCGCGGCGTTACGGGCACCGGGCTCGGCGAGTGCGATGGCGCGCCGTGTGTCGTGGTGTTCGTCGCGACCGATTCGCCCGAGCTGCGTGAGGCGCTTCCCGATACGCTCGACGGCCATCCGGTGGACGTCAGGGTGTCCGGCGAGGTGCGGGCCCGACGCGACCCGCCGGACTGACGCGAAAACCGGGCCGGCGTTCCGCCTGACTATCGGTGGAGCGGCGCGCCGCCCACGCCCACCTTCACTTCCCAGACACGGCCCGTGCGGGTCGATGTCGCGTAGATCGCCTGGCCATCGAACTCGCCCTGCCCGAACGCCATGCTCGCCACACCAGGCATGCCCTCGGCAACGAGCACCGTCTCCCGGGTTGCCGGGTCGATGCGCCAGATCTGGCCCGTGCCATTGGCGGCGACGTAGATGCGCCCCAGCTCGTCCAGCGCCAGTCCATCGTTGGCCGCCCCCTCGCCGAGCCGGGCGAGGACTTCCGGAGGCCCCGCCGGTTGGCCGTCCTCCAGCGGCAGTGCCCAGACGCGGTCGTCGATGGCCAGCGGGCGCAGGCTGCCGAAGATTTGCGCGACATACAGCGTCGAGCCGTCGGCCGAGAGCGCCAAGCCGTTGGGGTGGCCGATGGCATCGGTGAAGAGAGTCAGCCTCCCCTGCGGGTCGACTAGGAAGATCTCGTCGGTGGCGTCGTCGGAGACTAGGAAGGAGCCGTCGGGGCGCACGAGGACGAAGTTCGGATCGCCGATCCCGCCATCCACGACCCGCGTCTTCTCACCCTCCGGTGTGATCCGCCACACGATGCCGTCGGCATTGGGGCCGTGATTGAACCTGTTGGTCGGCCCGAAGTCGGCCATCAGGATGTCGCGTTCACCGATCGGCGCGAGCCCGAGGTTCGAATACAGTTCGGCGATCTGCGTTACCTCACCAGCGACGGCCACGCGCCAGAGCGCCCGATTCCCGGCGACGTACAGGTCGCCCTCGCCGTTGAAGGCGATACCCTCACAGCGCTGGAACTTGCCGTCCACCAAAACCGTGGGCGTGACAGGAAAGTCGATCTGCGCGCCGGCCGCGTGACCGTGTCCCGTTAGCGGCGCTGTCTGTGCCAGGAGACCGGCGAGTGTGAACGTCGCGGCGCGGATTGTACCGCCGAGTCGCTCACTGAGGTACTTGGCCTCTGTCCTCATCGTTCCTCGTATTCTGGCAGCGTCCCGCCTGTCCGCCTCGCCGTACGCTTCCGACGAGGAACGAGTTTCAGCAGACGGCCGGACAGCCAACGTGTTGCAGCGGGCTAGCCCGAGCGGCATTTTCTCAGGGCACAATGGGTCGACTGGCCGCGACAGCTGCTCGCGCGGCGCGTTATCAACGGGGGACGCCATGTCCCGATTCAGGCGACTGATACTCGAGCTGCACCGGCGCTCGCTCTGGCAGGTGATGCTGATCTACGTGGGCGGAGCGTGGGCCGGCTACGAGATCATCGATACGATCACCGATCGCCTGGCGCTACCCGTGTGGCTCCCCGCGCTGGCCATCGTCCTGTTCGTACTGGGGCTGCCCTTCGTGCTGGCGACGGCGTTCGTGCGTGAGGAGACGGCGCCTCTGGTTCGTGAGAGGCCTCAGTCAACAGAGACCGCGGAAGATGAAGAAGTCAGGGCGGCGGCTCGGCGCAAAGCGGCGGAGCGTCGTCGCTTCCTGACGTGGCGCAGCGCCGGTCTGGCCTTCGTCGGGGCCTGCGCGTTATGGGGCATGGTCGCCGCCGGCTGGTTCGCGCTGCAGGGGCTGAGGGGTGACGGTGATGACGCAGGTCCAACGGCCTCGAGCGCGCGGGTCGCGGTGCTCCCGTTTTCCGTGCGCGGTAGGGAGGAGCTGGACTACCTGAGCGAGGGCATGGTCGACCTGTTGAGTACGGCGCTGGACGGTGCCGGCGAGCTGCGCGCGGTCGACGCGTACTCGCTCTTAAGACATGTCGCGAACGACCGCGCCCAGCCGCTAGACCCAGAGACGGGCGGGGCCGTCGCGCGCCACTTCGGTGCGGGTCTGTACGTGCTGGGAACCGTCGTGGAGGCAGGGGGACAGCTTCAGGTCAACGCGTCCCTGTACGAGGTTGACGGCACGATCAGGAACTCGGCACGCGAGGTCGCCGAGGATGAGGCTCAGCTGTTTGATATGGTCAACGATGTCGCGAGGCAACTGCTCGCCGGTGGTATCGGCGGGCCGTCTGAGCGACTCACGCGCATCGCTGCGGCGGCAACCGACTCGCTAGAGGCCCTCAAGGCCTATCTGGAGGGGGAACGTCTGCTGCGGGCGGCTTGGATTGGTGAAGCTGTTGCCGCGTTCCAGCGCGCCATCGAAGCCGACAGCACCTTCGCGCTCGCCTGGTATCGGCTAGCCCTCGCCGCGCTTTATTCGCCGCAGCCGGTTGATGTGGAGCCCCTCGCCGCGGCGGAGCGGGCGGTGCGTCTGGGCGGCCGCCTCGCGCCGCGCGACCGTGAGCGGCTCGCCGCCTTCCACGCGTTCCTGCGCGGTGCGCCCAGCGAGGCGGAGAGCCTGGCGTACAACATCCTCAGCAACTACCCCGAGGACATGGAGGCGTGGTACTATGTCGGCGAGGCCCGCTTCCACTACGGCGTCCAACAAGGTCGCCCCGTCGCAGAAGTCAGCGAGCCCTTCCGGCGCGCCCTCGGGTTCGATCCCGATCACTTCATGTCGCTGGCTCATCTCTCGCTCACGAGTAGCGTTAAAGGGCGGTTCCAGGAGGCTGAGGAGCTGATCGAGCGGATGGAGGGTATCGAGACGGCACTCGAAGTAGCGGCCTTCTACAGCGAGTTCAATCGTCCGGTGCTCGCGTATGTCCGAGGAGGCCGAGGGGGGCTCCGCGAGCTGCTACCGGATCTGCGGAAGCTCAGCCCGTTTACTCTGTACTGGTCGGCCTACAGGATCGCCCTTCTGCAAGACGGCCTGCCCGCCGCGATCGATGTTGCCGCTCTGCTCAGTGAGCCAGCGCGACCCGAGCCCGAACGGGAAGTCGGGTACGCGATGCAAGCCCTGTATGAAGTGGCGCGCGGCCGTAGGTCAGCAGCGGAAGCACAACTTGCCAGTAGCGAGGCGCTGGGTCCGGTGAGGCCCTTCTATTCGGGCCTCGAGACTCGCGCCGCGCTGTGGGTGAGCCCGTTCCTCGAGCCGCCGCCTGGCGAGCTGCTGCAACTGAAAGAGAAGCTGGCCGGCTTGGACTACGATACGGTCTGGGCCCCAATCTCCCGTGACTACCTGCTCGGATTGGTGAGCGCTCGCCTGGGTGAGGCTGCGGAGGCGGTCGGCCACGCGGTGCAGCTGGAGGCGCGTGCGGCGCGCCTGGATACGGCAGAGGTGTCGGCACGAGCGTCGCGAAGTCGTGACTACGCCCTGACCGTTCGGGCGCAGATCGCCGCTCTGAACGGCGACCCGGGCGAAGCTCTCGAGCTGCTCGAGAATATGCGTCCTGAGGAGTGGTGGAGTTTTCTGCCCTGGTCGGTGCTACAAACAGGCGCGCATCAGCGCTTCCTGCGGGCCGAGGTCCTGGAGGCCCTCGGTCGCGAAGAGGAGGCATTGAACTGGTACGCGTCGCTCGGACTGTCCCCCGGCGAGGTGTCCCACATTGCCCCGGCGCACCTGCGCCGAGCCGAGATCTTGGAGCGCTTGGGCCGGCCGGAAGAGGCGGTCTTGCATTACAGACGCTTCATCGCGCTCTGGCGCGACTGTGACCCGGAGCTCGAGGCTGAGGTCGCCCGTGCCGAATCCGCGCTCGAGCGCCTGAGCGGCGAGCCTGCCGGGACGTAGTGCCGCTCGTCTGACCTGGGACCGTAACCGAAGGAGCCAAGCGATGGCATCGCTCTTGCTCTCACGCGCCGTTATCGACCGGCTGCTGGCTTTGGGCGGCGCCGTGGTCATCGTGGTGGAGTTCGTGACGCTCGACGCGTCACCTTTCCACATCCCCGTTATCGCGCTCGGGGCCCTGATGGTCTACATAGGGCTCTGGCGACTGACCGGCCGGCTGATCTACAAGCGGGTGAACGAACCGCTTCGCGCCGACGTCAATCATTTCATCGCGGTGGTACGACAGCTGAGCGCTCGGAAAGCGGAAGGCGACGAGGCACGGATCGCTGAGAGCGAAGCCGCGTTGCGCACGATGCTCGATCGAATCATCGCGGCCGCATGACTGATGAACCGATGAGCCCAGATCCGATCCGCTCGCTGCCCTTGCGTTATCGGTTCGACGTTTTGTCACAGGCGGAGCTCGATGGGGTTCACGCCCGAACCACGGAATTGCTGGACCGCATCGGTGTCGAGGTCGGTTCCCGAACGGTCCTCGAGCGGCTGGCGGAGCACGGCGCCGAAGTCGATCTGGAGGAGCGCCGAGCACGGTTCGCACCGGGGATGGTCGAGTCGGCGGTCGCCCGCGCCCCGCGCCGCATAGCGCTCGCCGCGCGGGCGGCGGGTTGGGACCTGGAGATCGACGGTGAGAGCGGCTTTCTGGGGCTCGATGGCTGCGGCGCCGAAGTCGTCGATCCCGAGACGGGCGCGCGCCGACCGTCGAGCAAGGCCGACGTCGCCACGATTACACGCCTGGCCGACGCGCTACCGCAGGTCGCCTTCGTCTGGCAACCGGTGGCGGCCCGTGACGTCTCACCCCAGGTGCAGCCGCTGCACGAGCTGCACGCGCAGCTGACGGTTACCGGCAAGCACATCCAGATGATGACCGCGACGTCGAAGGAGACCGCCCAGGGTGTGGTCGAGATCGCCCGGCTCGCGGCCGGCGGCGAAGCGGCGCTGCGCGAGCGGCCTATCGTCTCGAACTTCCAGTGCAGCGTCAGCCCCCTGGTCTACGAGAGTGGTGCGGTGGAGGCGGCGCTCATCTTCGCCGAGGCGGGGGTGCCGTGCGGCTTCGTCGTGATGCCCATCGCCTGTGCGACGGGACCGGCGACGTGGGGCGGCACCCTCGTGCAGTCCAATGCAGAGGCCCTGGCCGGCATCGTCATCCTTGAGACCCTGGTGCCTGGAGCGCCTACTTTCTACGGGTCGTGCGCCACCGTCATGGACCTGCGCTCCGGCGCGGCGGCGTGTGGCGGACCGGAAGACCTGCTGCTGCAGATGGCGTCGGCGCAGCTGGCGCGTCGCTACGACCTGCCCTCGAGCATCGGCACCTTCGCCACGGGAGCGAAGACCCCCGACTGGCAGGCGGGGCTGGAGAACGGGCTGTCGGGTTTGGCCAGCGCGCTGGCCGGCGCCGACATGTTGTGCGGTGCCGGCCTGCTGTATGGCGCACGTGCCTGCTCCCTGGAGCAGCTGATCCTCGACGCCGAGATCTTCGAGTTGCTGTGCTATCTGGTAGGTGAACGGGCCGACACGGGCGAGGGGCTGCTGGATGTGCTGGGTGCCGTAGGCCCGGGGGGCGAATACCTGAGCCAGCGGCACACGCTCGACACGATGCGGCGGCTTTGGCTGCCGCGCCTGTTCGATCGGAGCGAGTGGTCCGAGTGGGAAGCGGCCGGCAGGCCGGGTCCCCGGGAAGCGGCCCGTGCACGGGTGAGCGAGATACTCGGCGAGCACCGGCCCCAGTATCTGGAAGAAGGGTTAGACGAAAAGATCCGCGGCGTCATCGCACGCTACGAGGAGGAATGAGGAGGCGGTCTTGATGGATGAGCTTCTGGCATCGTTGCGGCAGGCGATCCTGACCCAGGATGAGAAGGGCGCACTGGAGGCGACGCGGAGTCTGCTGGAGTCGGGTGAGAGCCCGCGCGTCATCCTCGAGTCGGGGCTCGCCGAAGCAATGCTCGAGCTGGGGCGCCGCTGGAAGTGCGGCGAAGCGTTCCTGCCCGAGGTGGTCGTCGCCGCCGACATCTTCGCACGCTGCAGCGAGCTGGTTGAGCCGGCGCTGCTGGAGAGCCAGGAGGCTCGAGGACCTTCCTTTCGACTCGTGTTGGCCACCGTCCAGGGCGACCTCCACGATCTCGGCAAGAACATCGTCGGCGCGATGGCCAAAACGGTGGGCTTCGACGTGCACGACCTAGGCAAGAACGTGCCCGTCGACCAGATCGTCGCCGCCGCCCGGGAGCTGCGTCCCTGTATCGTCGGCCTGAGCGCGCTGCTCACCACGACGATGCCGCAGCAGAAGAACGCCGTCGCGGCCCTCGAGGACGCCGGCCTCCGACCCGAGGTCAAGGTGATCGTCGGCGGCGCGCCCGTCACCCAGGAGTGGGCCGACGAGATCGGCGCCGACGGTTACGCGCCGGACGCGGCGCGCGCGGCCGAAGTCGCCCTCTTCCTCATCGACTGAACCGACATGGGACTGCCGGAACTCCGGGTGCGCTTCCAACCTTCGGGACGGGAGGCACGGGTGGCGCCGGGTACGACGCTGCTGGCAGCCGCCCACTGGGCCGGGACCGCCGTCGATTCCACCTGCGGCGGCTACGGGACCTGCGGACTCTGCCGGGTGAGAATAGTGGAGGGCGGCGTGCCCCCGTCGCCGGAAGACTCCCAGCACATTGGTACGGACGAGCTGGCCGAGGGCTGGAGG
This sequence comes from Gemmatimonadales bacterium, assembly GCA_050053635.1. Taxonomy (GTDB): domain Bacteria; phylum Gemmatimonadota; class Gemmatimonadetes; order Palauibacterales; family KS3-K002. The sequence goes on along the minus strand of JASFTI010000113.1, from coordinate 2,899 downwards.
TTGGCGTGCCGGGCCCAGCTCGAGGGCGATGTCGTCTGTCACCTGCCCGCTCCGGTCGAACACCCGCGGTCAGTCGTCGAAGGGATGGAGCGCGCCATCGCCGTGGAGCCGCGGGTGAGGACAGAAGAGCTGGAGTCGGGCGACGGAGGCGAGGTCGCGAAGGCGATCGTCTGTGGTAGCCGGCAGCTGGATATCATCGCCGGCGACCGCGAGGCGCGGCCTTACGGCATCGCCTTCGATCTCGGCACGACCACGGTGGTCGGGGCGCTGGTCGACCTGCTCGATGGCGCTGTCGCCGTTAGCGCCAGCATCGTGAACCGCCAGGTCGCCGTCGGCGCCGACGTGATCAGCCGGGCCGCCTACGCCCGGTCGCGGCCTGGCGGCGCGCTAGAGCTGCAGGGCATGGCTGTCGAGACTATGAACGAGCTGGTCGCTGAGTTGAGCGCCGCGGCCGGCGTCTCCCCCGCGAGCATCTACGAGTGCGTGGTGACCGGCAACTCGATCATGCTTCACCTGTTGCTCGGCGTCGATCCCCATCCGCTGTCCGTTGCACCGTTCGAGACCGTCTTTCGCGAGCCGCTCGACGTGGCGGCCGCCGATCTCCGCGTCGATACAGTGGCGAAGAATCGCCGCGGTCCTCAGCTGGCGATCCATCCGCAGGCACGCCTGCAGTCTTTCCCGATGATCGGCGCCTACGCGGGCGGCGATACCGTGGCGGGCCTCCATGCGACAGATCTGGTTCGGGGTGATCGGCCGCGCTTGCTCATCGATCTCGGCACGAACACAGAGGTCGCCCTCGGCTGCGACGGCAGGGTTGTCGTCGCTTCGGCGCCCGCCGGCCCCGCCTTCGAGGGCGGCGGCGTCCGCTGCGGCATGCCCGCCGTCGAAGGAGCTATCGCCCGCGTGAGGCTCAGGCCGGAGGTCGAGCTGGAGGTGATCGGCGACGGGGCGCCGAGAGGTGTCTGCGGCTCCGGCCTGGTCGACGCCGTCGCCGAATTGCGGTGGGCCGGGCTGCTCGATCGCAGCGGCCGGCTCGGCTCGGCGGACGAGCTGGCCGGTAATCCACTGGTCGAGCGCCTCGAGCAGGCCGATGGCGCGTGGGCCTTCCGACTGACGAACGGTATCCACATCGGCCAGCACGACATCCGCGAGCTGCAATCAGCGATCGCCGCGGTGGCCGCCGCGGTCCGTATCGTTTTGGAGCATGAGAAGGTCGAACCGCACGAGCTGGCCGGCGTCTGCCTGGCCGGCTCGTTCGGCGCAGCCCTCGATCCGGGAAGCGCTCGGAGCTTGGGGCTGGTGCCGCCGGTATCCATAAATGCCGTGCGGAGCGTCGGTAACGCCGCTATCGAGGGAGCGAAGGCGGCGTTGATCTCGTTTAGAGAGCGAGAGGTCGCCTTCCAGATACCGTTCCACACCGAGTATGTGGAACTGTCCGGGCACCCGGACTTCAACGACACGTTCATGACCGCGATGAAGTTCCCCGATCTGGAGGGGTCGGGATGACGCCGCTGCCGCAACCCGCGCCGGTTGCGCTCGTGGTCTGTGGCGCGCTGGCCGCCGACGTGCGCCGCATCCTCGCCGAGCGGGGCTGGCAGGCCGACCTGTACGGCGTCCCCGCGACCTACCACATGCGACCGGCGAGCATCGTCGCCGCGGTCGATGAACATCTGGAGCGGATTCGCCACCGCTACAAAAAGGTGATTGTCGCCTACGGCGATTGCGGTACCGCCGGCGAGCTCGACCGGGTGCTGGAACGCCACCGGGCCGAGCGTCCAGCCGGCGAACACTGCTACGAAATCTTCTGCGGCTGCCGGTTTCCCCAGCTCGCCGGGCAACGCCCGACGACCTACTTCCTCACCGACTTCCTGGTTCGGAACTGGGAGGAGGTCGTGGTCCGCGAGATGGGACTAGGCAACGCCCCTTCGCTCAAGGCGAGGCTGTTCGCCGGCTTCACCTCCGTGACCTTACTGCGCCAGTCCGCCGATCCCGATCTGCTGGAAAAGGCTGAGGGCATTGCAGCTTATCTCGGCCTGCCCCTCGAGGTCGAGGACGTCGGCACTGGAGAGCTTGAGTCGCAGCTCGAGCGCTTGATGGGCGACGAGCTTCCGGGGTCCGGGATCCAAGTGGAGAAATAGTGTGTTCCCGGAGCCAAGTTGATGTTATCGGAGCATCGTAACTCGACACTCCTTTTAAACTCTGTCTCGGAACTGAGGCGCCCCGTGCCCAAGCAACAATCGCTTCCGTGGAGATCCGCTCGACTCGTGTCCGCCGTCATCCTGTCGTTCGTCCTTGCATGCTCGGGCGAGGGCCAGGTCGAAGAGGAGCAACCGGAGGAGAGCGTGCCGGCGAGCATAGAGGAATTGCAGCAGGCGATTCGCCGGGTGCTGGAGCAGACCAACACGCCGGGCGCGGGAGTCGCCCTCGTTACCCGGGACTCCATCGTCTGGGTGGGAGGAGTCGGCCTGGCCGACGTTGAGGCGGAAAGGCCTGTCACCGGCGAAACCGTCTTCCGGCAGGGGTCCATCTCCAAGAGCTTTGTCTCTCTGTCCGTGCTGCTATTGCAGGAGCGCGGCCGGCTGAGCCTCAACGGCAGGGTGAGCGAGCTCGCCCCCGAGATCGAGTTCGAGAATCGCTGGGAGGAAACGGCTCAGGTTCGGCTCGTACACCTCCTGGAACACACGAGCGGGTTCGACGACATCCACCTGACCGAGTATGTGAGCGGCAAGTCATCTACAACGCTGCGCGAGGCGCTCGATTACCACCCCGATTCGCGAACCTCTCGCTGGGAGCCCGGCACCCACATGTCCTACTGCAATTCCGGTCCGGCCCTCGCGGCGTACATAGTAGAGAAGATCTCCGGACAGCCGTTCGAGGACTTCGTGCAGGCGAACTGGTT
>JASFTI010000112.1:0-9656 GCA_050053635.1 Gemmatimonadales bacterium | reverse complement strand
GGCCAGCCCGGCCGCCGGCCAGGACAGCTCCAGGGCTGCCGCCGCATCTACGCTCGTCGCACCGCAGGATTATCTCGGTCATCCCGTCGGCGCCGATTTCAAGCTGGCCGACTGGGAGCAGATCACCAGCTACTTCGAGCAGCTGGGTGGGGCCTCGACCGCCGTGCGTGTCGACACGGTCGGCCGCACGACGCAAGGCCGGCCGTTCATCCTCGCCATCGTCTCTGCACCCACCAACGTGGAGCGGCTGGAGGAGATTCGGCGCCAGCAAGTCAAGCTGGCCGATCCCCGGCAGCTGGCTGAGGGCGAGCTCGAGTCGCTGCTCGAGAGCCAGCCGGCCGTCGTCCTGATCAGCAACAACATCCACAGCACGGAGATCGCCTCGAGCCAGACCGGGATGGAGCTGGCCTACAGGCTGGCCACCGATCCGGAGATGGCAGCGGCGATGGAAGATGTCGTGGTCTTACTGATCCCGTCGATGAACCCCGACGGCCAGCAGATGGTGTCGGACTGGTACGAGCGGACACTTGGCACCCCGTACGAAGGCGGGCGCATGCCGTGGCTTTACCACTACTACGTGGGGCACGACAACAACCGCGACTTCTACATGCTCACCCAGGTGGAGAGCCGGCTGCTCACCGACCTGCTGTATCGGGAGTGGTTCCCCGAGATCGTGTACGACGTGCACCAGATGGGTGGCAGCGGGGCGCGGCTCTTCGTGCCGCCCTTCGACGATCCGGTGAACCCGAACATCGACCCTCTGCTCGTGCGGATGATCTCGCTCTACGGGCTGCAGATCTCCACCGACCTCGAGGCGGCCGGCAAGTCCGGCGTGGTGAACGCCTCGCGCTTCGACCTCTGGTGGCACGGCGGCCTGAGGACGGTGCCCGCCCGGCATAACATGATAGGGATCCTGTCCGAGTCGGCCAGCGCTCGGCTCGCCTCACCGATCTTCCTGGAGCCGGGTCAGGTTCGGCAGCCGCAACACGGGGTCAACTTCCCGAACCCGTGGCCCGGCGGCTGGTGGCACCTCCGTGACATCATCGACTATCAGTTGATCGCGGCGCGGGCGATCATCGGGCTGGCGGCGCGCGAGCGTCCCCGGCTGATCGGCAACTACGTAGAGCTGGGCCGCCGCGCCGTAGCGGCGGGTCGCGACGGAGCTCCGTTCGCCTATGTGATACCGGCGGGCCAGCGCGACATGGGGAGCGCGGCCGCCATGCTGGAGGTGCTGCGCGGCGGCGGCGTCGAGATCCACCGCGCCACCGCACCCTTCGAGGCCGACGGGCTCGCCTATCCCGCCGGCAGCTGGGTCGTGCTGATGGCGCAGCCTTACAGGGCCCACGCCAAGGACCTGCTGGAGCGCCAGTCCTACCCCGACCTGCGCGTCTTCCCCGGCGGACCGCCCGACACCCCCTACGACGTCGCCGGCTGGACGCTTCCCCTTCAGATGGGCGTGGAGGCGGTCGAGGTTCTGAGGCGGTTCGAGGCCGACCTGCAGCCGCTGACCGACGAGATCCGACCGCCGGCAGGTAGCGTGACCGGCTCGCGCCGGGCATTCATCGTTTCGAACACGACGAACGCCGCCAACCTGGCGGTCCACCGCCTGCTGACGGCGGGCGGCAGCGTCGCCTTTCTGTCGGAGGCAGCCCAGTTCGGAGACCGGCGCTGGCCCATCGGGAGCGCGGTGCTTCAGGGAGGGGAAGCCTGGAGGATATTGGAGGAGCTGGCGGCCGAAGAGGGGCTCTCGGCCCAAGCCTTCTCGGGAAGAGTCACGGGGCATCGGGTCGCTGGGCTTCGGGTCGGCCTTTATCAGCCGTGGACCGCATCGATGGACGAGGGCTGGACTCGCTGGGTGTTCGACGGCTGGGAGTTGCCCTATCGGACAGTGCACGATGCGGAGATCCGGGCCGGCGACCTTAGGGCGCGTTACGATGTGATCGTCTTGCCCGACCTATCGGCGCGCTCGATCATCGAAGGCCGCCGGCCGGGTACCGTGCCCTCGGAGTACGCCGGCGGCCTGGGTGACGCCGGGACCGCGGCGATCCGTACCTTCGTGCGAGCCGGTGGCACGCTCCTCTGTTTCGATTCGTCCTCGGGTTTCGCCATCGAGCAGCTCGGGCTACCGGTAAGAGACGTTCGCCCACCGCGCAGCGAGCAACGGAGCGGCGACGCCTTCTACGCGCCCGGCTCGATACTCGCCGTCGAGATCGATCCCCACCATCCGGTGGGCTACGGGATGCCGGAGTCTACCATCGCCTACTATTCGAACAGCCCGATCTTCGAGGTCGACGATGACGAGCGTGACGTGGCGGTCGTGGCGCGCTACCCGGCGGCGGGCCAGCTGCTGAGCGGCTACGCCCTGCACCCCGAGTATCTGAGCGGGAAGGCCGCGCTGGTCGAGGCGCGCTACGGATCGGGACGGGTAATACTGTTCGGCTTCCGCCCGCAGTATCGAGGTCAATCGCACGAAACGTTCAAGATCCTGTTCAACGCGATCTACCGCGGGGGGGCGCAGGGACCGCAGGAGTTGGAGTTCTAGGCATGCCGCGCTCTCCTTGACAGCCCCTACGTCTTGGCGGTATGGTGAGAAAGTCCAACCGGCAACTGGGTTTGTGGCAGTCAACCGGGAGTTTACCCAACTACATTGGGCCTCCCGGGAGGTTGGTGTCGACCATAATTGAGCGGTCGACGCGTCAGAGAAGAGGCAGCTGGCCATGCTACACAAGGCCGTTTGGCGCGATCGTCACCCCTGCCGGGTCCGTCCGACAGGGAGGTGTGTGGCGTGTCTACTGCTTCCCCTCCTGGGCCTGACCGGCTGTCTCGCCCCGTCCCACTCCTCACCTGACCCAGCCGACACGGCGCCTGCCGGGGCACGGCCCGTTTCCGACGTGACGTGCGAGTCGGTAAACGAGGCCGCGTTGTTCCGGCTCTCTTCGGGCGCATCCCTCATCGACATCCTTCGGACCCGAATCCCCGGGTTGCAGGTCAGCCCGGCCGACTGGCAGTCGCGCGGATCCTCGTCTCTCGGGCTGCGCGGCAACAACAGCATCGTCGGCCCCAGCGAACCGCTCGTCTTCGTCGATGGTATCCGATTACCGCCGCATGGCGGGGTCGAGTACCTGGATGTCATAGACCCGCTCGACGTCGAGCGCATCGAGATCTTACGCGGCCCTGCGGCGACCGCCCTTTACGGCACGGGCGCCAGCGGCGGCGTGATTCTGATATACAGCAAGAGGGGAGTGGACAGCGCGTCAGATAGCGGGGACGTAAGGAGAGGTTGTCACCTTTAGTTGTCCGGCGCGTTGGCCACGCAGCAGGGTCCGGAAGGGATGGGCGAACAGGCTCGTTTGCGCGCTCCATCGCCCGAGTCAAAGGCGCTGCAGCGTACTCGGCGGACGCGCGTGGCCGAGTCCCAAAGCAGGAGGAGCCTATGATGAAGAAGAAGCGTTCACTAAGGCTCGCGCGACAGCTCCGGACGTCGCTGTTCGGAGCGGCGATCGCCCTGGGCCCGCTGGTGACCGCGGCCGCTCCAGTCGAGGCACAGACGGGGCGAATTCAGGGTCGCGTTACCAACAGGGTCACGGGCGCGCCGCTGGCAGCAGTCGTCGTCAACGTCGTGGGCACTCGAATCGGGACGCTGACGCGCGAGAACGGAGAGTACGTACTGGACGCGGTGCCAGCCGGCACGCACGAAGTCCGTGTCACGCTGCTCGGCTATGGCACCGTCAACCAGGACGTCACGGTCCAGGTCGGTGCGACTGTCACACTAGACTTCCAGCTCAGGGAAAGACCGATCGAGATGGAAGGGATCGTGGTGACCGGCATGGCGACCGAGGTGCGAAGGCGCGAGCTTCCCCACGACGTCTCGCTGATTACGCTGGCCGACCTCGAGGACGCGCCGGTGTCCGACATCCACGACGTGCTCCAGGGCCGCGCCACCGGGTCCGTTGTCATGAACTCGTCGGGGATGGAGGGCGCTGGCTCCAAGATTCGCTTGCGCGGCGTCAACTCGTTCGCGATGGGGAACCAGCCGCTGGTCTACGTGGACGGGGTCCGCATCTACAGTGCAGCCCCTTCGGCGGCCGACGAGGCGAATCAGGCGACTTCAGGGCTCAACGACATCAACCCGGCGGACATCGAGCGGGTGGAGATCGTCAAAGGGCCGGCGGCCAGCACACTGTACGGAACTGAGGCGAGCGCCGGCGTCATCCAGATCTTCACCAAGCGAGGCACCCCCGGCGAGCCGCTCTGGACTATGACCGTTGAGCAGGGCGTCAATTGGCTGGGCCACGTGGGGCCCGACAAGGGCATCAACCCGACCGGTCTGTACCTCAACGACTGTACTGCCGACACGCTTGGATGTCCGCCCGGCGGCAGCTGGCTGCAGAACGGCCACCTGCAGAAGTACGACCTGTCGGTACGCGGCGGCACGACGAATATGAGCTACTTCGTGTCCGGAAAGTACGCTCGCGAGGAGGGCGTGATCGCGCCCCAGCGGAGCCGGGACTGGTCGGTGCGGGGGAACTTCACGTTCGAACCGAGCGATGTGCTGGACATCCAGTTCAACAACTCGTACGCACGCCGCGAGGTCAGATGGATACCGGACGGCGACAACGCCGAGGGCTTCCTGCTGAACGTGTGGCGCGGGGAGAGAGACTACACCCCCGACCACGACGATAGCAAGGTGCTGGAGATGAAGATCAACAGTTACGCGGACCACTTCATCACCGGACTCACCGCCAATTGGCGGCCCTTGCCGAACTTCACTCATCGGATCGCCGGCGGCCTCGATTTCTCGCGCACGGAGTATACCGAGGAGCGGCCCTTTGGGTTCTTCCGCGTGGCCCTAGGCAACCGTGAGAACGACACCTACCAGGTGGGGACCCTCACCCTCGACTACGCCGGGACCTGGCAGACGCCGATCGGCGAGTCGCTCAACTCTAGCTTCTCGTTCGGGGGCCAGCTCTACGACGAGAAGATTCGCAGGATCAATGGGTTCGGCGACGACTTCGGCGGCCCGGGAGACAAGGACCTCGACTCCGCCGCCCTGAGGGATGTGAGCGAGTTCCGTCGCGACGTCACCAGCGGCGGGTTCTTCCTGCAGGAGCGGCTGGGTTGGATGGACCGGGCCTTCCTGACATTAGGCGTCCGCTGGGACGGCTTCAGCACCTTCGGCGACGACTTCGGGTGGGCGACCTATCCGAAGCTGGGCGCCTCCTACCTGATCTCGGAGCACGAGTTCTGGCCCGACTGGTGGGAGACGGCCAAGCTGCGCGTGGCGTGGGGCCAGTCGGGCAAGGCGCCCGGCGTGTTCGACGCCCAGCGAGTCTGGCAGGAGATCGCCGGGGACGAAGGCGAGCCTGGTGTCACCACGGCCAACCCGGGCAACAAGGAACTCGGCCCGGAGAAGACCGATGAGTGGGAGGTCGGCTTCGAGGGCTCGATCTTCGACGGCCGAGTGAGCTTCGACTTCAACGGCTACTGGCAGACGACCACCGATGCCCTCGTTCCGGTCCAGCAGGTGCCGTCTCTCGGGTTCATCGGCACCCAGCTGGTCAACATCGGTGAGGTGGAGAACTTCGGTACCGAGGCCTTCCTGAACCTCGGCGTCCTCCGCTACGAGAACCTCGACTGGGAGGTTGGGTTCCGCTACTCGACCCACAAGAGTGAGGCCACGGATCTCGGCGGCCTGGATCTCATCTCCTTTGGTGGCAGCACGGGTTACAACCCGGAGATCCGCCGCTGCGACTATGAGCACGATCTCATCGATTCATCGCGGCCCAAGCGGTGCTACGCGATGCCCGGCTTCTGGGGCAACGTGGTGCTGAACCCGAACGAGGTCGGCGTGGAGCCGGTGATAGAAGAGCGGTACATCGGGCCCGCCTACCCGACATTTAGCTACGGGATCAACACCTCCGTCACCGTCATGAGGCGCCTGACCCTGGACGTTCTGGGCGAGGGACAGGGCGGTCACGTCCTGACGGGCGGAACGATGCGGCAGCAGGTCCGGCGCGGCGAATGGCCGGAGTGCGAGGTCGATCTCGAGGGCCGCATCTCAACCGACCCGGGCTTCACCAAGTCGATCCGTGACAGAGTCATCGACGGCGAGATCGCGGGTATCACGGCGCTGCAGCAGTTCCGTTGCCAGAACAACCCGCGCTACGATGCCTGGACGATGGCGGCGGACTTCTTCCGACTCCGTCAGGCCTCGCTCAGCTACCGCGTCCCAGAGCGCTTCTTGCTGGGGGGCGTCCGCGGTGCGACGTTGCGGCTCGCGGCGCGTAATCTGTTCATCATCACGGATTACCCCATGGACCCGGAGGGCATCGAGGACGGGAGCTTGCAGGGCCCCACAGAGGGCAGCAACGATGAGTTCTCGAGAATCGACTACTACTCTCTGGGGCCGACGAAGTCGTTCCTGGTCAGTCTGACGGTGACTTTCTGACGGAGGGATACCTCTTATGCTTACGAGAGCATCGATTTCAGCGCCGGCCAGGGCGACAGTAGGGTCTCTCATCGTGGGAGCGCTACTCCTGGCGGCATGTACGTTCGAAACCACTAACCCCGGCCGCGTGCTCGAAGAAGACCTGGACGCCGAGCGCGCGGTCAAGCCGCTGGTCACCGGTATGTCGTCGGATTTCTCCGCTGGGTACGACTGGGTCGCGTTCACGGTCGCCCTGGCGTCCGACGAGATGGCGGGCAGTGGAAGCTACAGCAGCACGGCAGAGTTCAGGATCGGTTTGATCCCCCATGAGTACGTGAACTGGGAATGGGAGAGCATCTCGCGCGCCCGCTGGGTGGCGGAGGACGGGCTCCAGCGGATGCAAGAGATAGAGGACTACGAGTTCGAGGGTAACGAGTTGACGGCCCGGGCTTACCTCTTCGCCGGCCTAGCCAACCGGGTCCTGGGCGAGGCCTTCTGCGCACCCGTGTTCGACGGGGGCCCGGCCCAGGCGCCTGACTCGGCGTTCCGGCGGGCCATCAGCCACTTCACTGAGGCCATCGACCACGCCCAGCAGGCGGGTGACACCGACATCGAGACGGCGGCGTACGGAGGTCGCGCGCAGGCGTATGTCGGCCTAGAGGATTGGACGAACGCGGTGCTCGACGCCGGCCAGGTGCCCACCGACTTCGTCTACAACGCGATCTTCGACGACCCCACGGCACGTGAGTACAACGAGGTTTACGACGAGACCCACCGGCGACCGGAGATGTCGGCGTACCTCACGTACGCGGATTCCCTGGATCCGCCAGATCCGCGGACCCCGTTCACCGACTGCACCCAGCCGGGAGCCGGTTGCGGCCACGACCAGGGCGCCGATGGGTCGACACCGCACTACCAACAGGAGAAATATCAAAGTCTGGGAGCCGAGATCCCGGTGGTGAAGGGGACGGAGATGCGGCTGATCGAGGCAGAGGCGCAGCTGGTGCAAGACGGCGCCCTGGGCATCGATGGTGCTATCGCCAGCATCAACGAGGTGCGGACGTTCTGGGGCCTGGGCTCGATAGATCCGACGGGGTTTACGCTGCAGGACGCCTGGATCACCCTGGACCACGAGCGGCACCTGACGCTCTGGCTCGAGGGTCGCCGCTTCTTCGACATGCGGCGCTGGGAGGCGGCCGGGCTCGACTACCTGCCGGCCGTCCTGTTCATCCACGGCGGAACGCTGGTCTATCCCGGCCTGGACCCACGTGCCATCTGCATCCCGATCTCCCAGAGCGAGTGCCTGGTGAACGAGAACGTACGGGGCACTGCGTACTGTCCGTAGTCGCCCCCAACCCGAAACGGAGGACGGAACAAGCTGTCCCCACCGGGCGATGCCCGGTGGGGACAGCTATTTCTGCCAACCGAAGGCGGACCGCTTATCCGACCGGTACGTCCTCCTCCAGCGCCACAAAGGCCGCGTGCCCGGTGAGCACGTGGAGGACCCTGAGCTGGTAGACGCCAGCGCTGAGGTTGCCAAGCACCGCCTCGTAGACGAAGGCGTCTACCCCCGCTATGCAGTCGCCGGCGGGAACCCAGCCCACCCGCAGCTCCAGGCTTGACCCACTGCGGTCCGCCTCGCCGACCACCTCGGAGGCCGAGGCCAGGCAGGGCGTATTCAGAGTGCCCTGGACGGTGATCCTGCCGTCGCCTGCCTCCACGGTCGTCGGCGGCGACGGCCCCGGGCCGGCAAACCGCTCGGCACTGAAGCTCAGCAACAGGTCCGGCCCCGTGGAGTCAGAGCACGAGCTGAGGAGGAAAACCAGCGCCGCCGCAAGCATCCTCGCGCCGGCGGAACTCGGGCAGGCCCACGAACGCATAACGCCGCTCCAGGTAAGCGAGCCAAACGGCTGTGACCGACTACCGTCAACTTAACCGGTAGGCCCGGTCAGCCTCAACGCGGTCACGAGGTCGGGCTGTTCACGGGCCCTGCCCCGCCTCTAATTTGGTGTTGACCCCGTGCCAAGTAACCAACCGCCCGGACCTGGAGGCTTCACCGCCACACGCGACGCCGCAATCCATCGATTGAGCAGAGCGGCACACAAGACAGGAGCAGAACAATGCTGAGGACGCATCTTCGACAGCTCCTTCCGTTAGCAGGGCTGATCTCGATCTGCGGGGTAAGCCCCTTGGCCGCCCAGGATAGTGGAGACATTGCCGTCGTTGGTGGCCGGGTCGTTGACCCGGCCAGCGGGACCGACCGCGTGCAGAACATACTCATCCGCGGCGATCGGATCGTTGCGATCACGGACGAGTCGGTGACGGCGCGTCGGGTGATCGATGCCTCGGGCCTGGTGGTCGCGCCCGGCTTCGTGGACATCCTGGCCAGGATCCGACCTGATCGGGAGCCCCAACGTTACAAGATCAAGGATGGCGTCACCACGGTGGTCAGCATGCACGGCGGCCCTGTGGACAGCCCGGGCTGGTACGCGGCCTTCGAGGCCGATGGCTCGCTGGTCAACTACGGCACCACGGTCGGGCACCCCGACGTCCGCGAGGCGGCGGGCGCGACGGATCTGTACACGCCGGCGAGCGGGCCCCAACTCGCGCGGATGCGCGAGATCGCCGCCCAGGCGATCGAATCCGGCGCGGTGGGGATCGGCTTCGGCATCAACTACACACCCGGCGCTTCCTACGAGGAAATCATCGCCATGTTCGACGTGGCCGCACAACACGATGTGCCCGCCCACGTCCACTCGCGGTACAAGGGCTCGGTCTTCCCCGAGACCATCGTTCAGTCGGTTCAGGAAGTCATCGCCGCGGCGGCGATCACCGGCGCCAGCGCTCAGGTCGTCCACCTCGCCTCGTCGGCCATCGGCTCGATGGACGTTTCGCTGGAGATGATCGAGGGCGCTCGCCGTCACGGGATCGACGTCATGGCTGACATCCACCCGTACCTGGCGAACAGCACACGGTTGGAGTCGGCACTCTACGATCCGGGCTGGCAGGAGCGCTTCGGTGGCGTCGGCTACGACTCGATCATGCTGGTTGATACCGGCGAGCGATTGAGCCAGGAGACCTTCCACTACTGGCGCGAGAGGGGGGCAACGATCATCACCTTCTTCATCCCGAAGCGGGAGATGCTGATGGCGCTCAGGCATCCGTACGTGATGGTCGCCAGTGACGGCGTCATAGTCGATGGCAAAGGACACCCGCGCGGCGCCGGTAC
>JASFTI010000111.1:0-9779 GCA_050053635.1 Gemmatimonadales bacterium | reverse complement strand
CGCTTTCTTGTCCGGGCAGACGGCGTGGACCGTGTGTCCAACCATCTGAAGCGCCTGGAAAGGGACCATCACCTCGTAATCCTCGACGAAGTCCCCGACCAGCTGAAGGATCTTCTTACCCGCCATGATCCCCTCCTAACTGAAGAACTCGATCGCTACCCTCAGCCCCTCACACAGCGCATCCACATCGTCCCGATCGTTGTACAGGTAGAACGAGGCCCGTGTCGTCGCCCCCAAGCCCAGCCGCCGCATCAGCGGCTGATTGCAGTGGTGGCCGGCACGCACGGCGATACCGCGGCTGTCGAGCACCTGCGCCAGATCGTGGGGGTGGATATCGCCGAGCTCGAACGACAGGACGCCGGCCCGATCGTCACCCACCGGCCCCAGGTCCCGGAACCCCGGGATGCCCGCGCCGCGCTCCAACGCGTAAGTGACCAGATCGTGCTCGTGCGATCGGATCCGCTCGAGCCCCACCTCTTCCAGATAGTCCATCGCCGCCGCCAGCCCCACGGCGTCGGCTACGTTCGGGGTGCCCGCCTCGAACTTCTGCGGCGCCTTCTTGTAGGTCGACCGCTCCAGCTCGACGATCTCGATCATCTCGCCGCCGCCCTGGTACGGCGCCATCTCTTCCAACAGCTCGCGCCGGCCCCACAGCACACCGATCCCCGTCGGCCCGCACATCTTGTGACCGCTGAACGCGTAGAAGTCGCAACCCAGAGCCTCTACATCGATCGGCAGGTGCGGCGCCGCCTGCGCACCATCTACCAGGACCGTCGCCCCGACACCCTTCGCCGCCGCGACGATCTCGGCCACCGGGTTGACCGTCCCCAGCGCGTTCGACACGTGGGTCACTCCCACCAGGCGCGTTCGCTCGTTCAGTAACTCGCTGTACTGGTCGAGCCGCAATCGCCCGTCGTCGCTGATGTCGACGCTCTTCAAAAGCGCGCCCGTACGCTGAGCCAGTAGCTGCCAGGGTACGATGTTCGAGTGATGCTCGAGTACCGTGAGCAGGATCTCGTCGCCCTCACGCAGGTTCTCAGGACCCCAGGCCGCGGCGACCAGGTTGATCGCCTCCGTTGTACCGCGCACGAATACGACCTCTTCAGGCTCGCGCGCTCCGATGTAGCGCGCGGCACGGGCGCGCGCGCCCTCATATGCCTGCGTCGCTCGCGTCGACAGTTCGTGGATCCCGCGGTGTACGTTCGCATGATCGCGCTCGTAGTAGCGCTTCAGCGTCGTCAGCACCGCCCGCGGCTTCTGCGATGAAGCGGCGTTGTCCAGATAGACTAGTCGATGGCCGTTCACCTCCTGGTCGAGGATCGGGAACTCCGCCTTGATCGCCTTGATGTCCAGCTGCGTATATGTCTTCATGCCAGTCGCCAATTACTCGCCAGCCGCGGCAATCACAATATCTTCGCCTTCGACCCGCACCTCGTACGTCTTCACCGGAACGAGCGCCGGCGGAGCCAGCACCTCACCCGTCTCGAGCGAGAACCGCGCACCGTGAAGCGCGCACACCACTGCGCAACCTTCCAGGGTCCCTTCTGTTAGCGGGAAGCGCTCGTGCGTGCACTCGTCGTGCACCGCATAGAACTCACCGTCCACATTACACAACAGGACCTGCTCGCCGTTTACGTCCACAGAGATCATCTCACCAGGCGCGACCTCGCCCGTCGTAGCGACCTTCGTGAACCGCTCTGTCTCCGCCATACTCTTCCAAGGTTCGAACTTCACATTTCCAACTTCACACTTCGACCTTCGCCGCAAAAACTCGAACGTCCACTACTCAGTCGTCACCGGCTCTTCTTCGCCCTCCAGGGCCGAATGCAGCGTGTGCCACGCCAACGTGGCGCACTTCACCCGCACCGGAAACTCACGCACACCGGCCAGCACGGTAAGCTTGCCCAGTGCCTCCTCGTCCACCTCGGCGTCGCGCTCGCTCGTCAGCATCTCGCGGAAATGCGCAAAAAGCTCCTCGGCCTCGGCGACCGTCTTGCCCTTCACCGCCGCTGTCATCAGCGAGGCTGACGCCTTCGAGATTGCACAGCCCGAGCCCTTGAACGAGACATCGACAACGCGATCCGCCTCGACCAGCAGGTAGACGATGATCTGATCACCGCACAGCGGGTTGTACCCTTCGGCCCTGTGGCTCGGTTTCTCTAATTCTCTGTAATTACGTGGATTACGGCTGTGGTCGATGATGACCTGCTGGTAAAGCTCGCGAAGCTCTGACATTGGGCACGCCTGTGGATGCTTGATATGGGGCGGCGCACCCCCCCTACCCCCCGAACCCCCGGGGGTCGGGACGGCGCGGCCGCACTTCTACCGCAGCTTCTTCAAGACCTCACCGTGCGGCAGCCACTCGGTGACCAGGTTCTCGACGTAGTCGCGGATCGGCGCCTGCCGCATCCGCTCAAGATTCTCGGCCGCGAAGCCGAAGAGCAACAGGGTACGTGCCGTGTCCTCCGGTACGCCACGCGCCCGCAGATAGAATATCGCGTCGTCGTCCAGCTGGCCGATCGTAGCACCATGCGTACACTTCACATCGTCGGCGTAGATCTCAAGCTGCGGCTTGCTGTCCATCTGCGCCTCGTCGGTGAGTAGCAGGTTGCGATTCGTCTGTTTGGCGTCGGTCTTCTGCGCCTCTTTGTGCACGATGATGCGCCCGCTGAACACACCGGTCGCGCTATCGTTCAAGATCCCGTTGTAGAACTGGCGGCTGTCACAGTGCGGGCTGGCGTGCTCGACCCGCATGAAGTTGTCGATATGCTGCTTGCCGGCGGGCAGGAACACGCCGTTGATCATGCAGTGAGCGCCCTCGCCGGTCAGCACGGGATGCACGTTGTTGCGAACCAGGCGACCACCTAGGTGGACGCCGTGGCACGATACGTTGCTGCTCCGCGACTGCTGCACTCGTACGGTCCCGACGTTGAAAGCTCGGCGGCTCTCACGCTGCACACGGTAGTGCTCCAGAACGGCAGCTTGACCGGCAACGATCTCGGTCATCGCATTGGTGAAGTACTCTTCACCGCCCAGCGACACGTACTCTTCGACCACCGCCCCCTCGGCGGCCGCGCCCACGACGATCAAGTTGCGCGGGTGGGTGATCGCCGGAGACCGAGTCTCCGTCGACACATAGATCAGGTGGACCGGCCGCTCGACCGCCACGCCATCGGGGACGTACACGAAACCGCCGTCCTCGACGAACGCCGTATTGAGCGCCGCGAAAAAGTCATGTTCGTAGTCCAGATACTTCGCCAGATGCAGCTTCACCAACTCGGGCTGCAACTCCAGAGACTGCCTGAGGCTGCAGGCCAGAACGCCGCCCGGCTGGGCGCACGAGTCGGAGAGCTCCGCCTCGTAACGGCCGTTCACGAAGACCAGGCGAGCCGATTCCTGGCCGCGGAATACGAACCCGCCCAGGTCGTCCAGCGATATCTTCGCACCACCGGTAGCAGGGGCAAACGCCCTCTTCGACAGCGGCGCCAGGTTCGTGAACTTCCAGTCCTCGTCACGAACCGTCGGGAAGCCGAGCTGCGACGACCTCGCGATCGCCGCCTGACGCACCGGCCGCAGCCACTCAGGGCCGCCCGCCCCGTTCTCCAACCTCTCGAACTGCTCGAGATAGACCTCGAGCCCCTTGCTTCCTTTGACCTTTGGGGTCACTTCCCGTCTCCGCTCTCGGTGATCTACCGTCTTCAGTTCGCTGCCGCGTCTGCCGGCTCCCGCTCACCGGCCCAGGCGTAGCCGTACTCTTCCAGATGCAGCGCCAACTGCTTGTCCCCGGACCGCACGATCCGGCCATCCACCAGCACGTGCACGAAGTCCGGCACAATGTAGTCGAGCAACCGCTGGTAGTGCGTGATGACCAGGAAGGCCCGCTCCGGATCGCGCAGAGCGTTCACTCCCTCGGCAACGATCCGCAGCGCGTCGATGTCCAGGCCCGAGTCCGTCTCGTCCAGGATCGCCAGCGTCGGCTCCAGCACCGCCATCTGGAAGATCTCGTTCTTCTTCTTTTCGCCGCCCGAGAACCCTTCGTTCACCGATCGACCCAGCAGCTCGTCGCTCACGTGTAGCGCCTTGACCTTCTCCTTGAAGAGCCTGAGCGCGTCCAGTGCGTCCAGCTCCTCCAAACCGCGGTGCTGCCGCACCGCGTTCAGCGCCGCCGTCAGGAACTGGATGCTGCCGACGCCCGGGATCTCAACCGGGTACTGGAAGGCCATGAACACGCCCTCGCAAGCCCGCTCCTCCGGCTCCAATTCCAGCAGGTCCCGGCCCTTGTACAACACCTCGCCTTCGGTGATGTCGTAGCCATCACGACCCGCAAGCACCGAGGCCAGCGTGCTCTTACCCGACCCGTTCGGGCCCATCATCGAGTGCACCTCGCCGGCGTTCAGCGTCAGGTTCAGCCCTTTGAGGATCTTCTTATCCTCGACACTCACATGCAGATTCTTGATTTCTAACATCGCCCGTTCAATTCCGAATTCGAGTGTTCATTTAGTCGCTTAGTCATGGATTCCCAAAGTTCCGGAATCCCGAATTCCATTGTCTATCCAACGCTCCCCTCGAGACTAACACTCAACAGCTTCTGCGCCTCCACCGCGAACTCCATCGGCAGCTCGCGGAACACCTCCTTACAGAAGCCCGCCACGATCAGCGACATCGCGTCCTCCATCCCGATCCCACGCTGCTGGCAGTAGAACATCTGGTCCTCGCCGATCTTCGACGTCGAGGCCTCGTGCTCCATCTTCGCTGTCTTGTTCTTCACTTCGATGTAAGGAAAAGTGTGCGCACCGCACTTGTCACCGATCAACAGCGAATCGCATTGCGTGAAGTTCCGTGCCTGCTCGGCGCCCTTCATGATCTTCACCATGCCACGGTAGGTGTTCTGACCACGGCCCGCCGAGATGCCCTTGCTGACGATCGTGCTCCGCGTGTTCTTGCCGACATGGATCATCTTCGTGCCCGTATCGGCCTGCTGCTTCATGTTCGTCAGCGCTACCGAGTAGAACTCTCCGACCGAATTGTCGCCCTGCAGGATACAGCTCGGGTACTTCCAGGTGATCGCCGAGCCGGTCTCCACCTGCGTCCACGAGATGTGCGAGTTGCGACCGGCGCATTTGCCCCGCTTGGTGACGAAGTTGTAGATGCCACCACGACCCTCTTCATCACCCGGGTACCAGTTCTGGATCGTCGAGTACTTGATCGTCGCGTCGTCCAACGCCACCAACTCGACAACCGCCGCGTGCAGCTGGTTCTCATCACGCATCGGCGCCGTACAACCTTCCAGGTAGCTGACGTAACTGCCTTCGTCCGCTATGATCAGCGTTCGCTCGAACTGGCCCGTCTGCGCCGCGTTGATCCGAAAATACGTCGACAACTCCATCGGACAACGCACACCCTTTGGCACGTACACGAACGAGCCGTCGCTGAAGACCGCCGAGTTCAGCGCCGCAAAAAAATTGTCGCTGTGCGGCACCACCGATCCCAAGTATCTCCGCACCAGGTCGCCATGCTCTCTCACCGCCTCCGAGACCGAGCAGAAGACGATCCCGTGCTTCTCCAGCTCCTCCTTGAACGTCGTCGCCACCGACACGCTGTCGAATACCGCATCCACCGCCACCCCCGCCAGCCACTTCTGCTCCTCCAGCGGGATACCCAACTTCTCGTACGTCGCCAGCAACTCCGGGTCGACCTCGTCCAGGCTCTCCGGCTTCGCCTTCGGCGCCGCGTAGTAGCTGATCGCCTGGTAGTCGATCGGGCCGTAGCCATACGGCAGAAACGCCCACTGCGGCTCCTTGTCCCCCTCGTGCTGCTCCTTCCAGTACCGGTACGCCTTCAGCCGCCACTCCAGCATCCAGTCCGGCTCCTCCTTCTTCGCCGAGATGAACCGGATGATATCCTCGTTCAGCCCCGGCGGCGCGAACTCCTGCTCGATATCGGTGACGAAACCGTATTTGTACTCTCGCTGAGCGAGTGCTTCGATTTCCGGTGTGCTCATGCTCTGTCCACTATCCCAGCCTGGCGGAACCGTCCGCGCCCCTCGCGGGCCGCTAACAATTCCTGTTATGAATAGCCATTATCGTTCTCGGAACCTCCAAAATACGCTAGTTGAAACTCGATTTCAACCCGCCCCGGCGCGCCTCGCTTCCGTCCACAACGCTCGCCCTCCCTTAGAACCTGGCAATATTCATGGTCCGCCAGCTTCAGGCGACCCCTTGAACCCGGCGGGCAGTAGCGGTGTTCTCCAGAGCCCGCCCCGGCACCGAGGCGGCGGCGGATCAGGTGCAATGGCTGACGACGGGGCTTTCTGGCAAGATCTGGCAGAAGATCATGCTCGTCGACGGGACGGTCCTCCCGGAGCAGGGCCTGGAATGAGCGATGCCTCCCAGGCCGTCGGCGCCTACCGCCTACCGCCCACCGGCTTTTCAGAACTCTTCACGATCGAACCGCCAGAGCGCCACCAGAACCAAGGACACGGTCCACAACAGGGTTACCACGATCGGTTGCCATGCCTCGGCCGGCAGCGGCCGTCCCCGCGCCGCCGTCGCCGCGAACTCAGACAACGCCCACGGCGTCATCCCCAAGAGCCAGGGTAGGAAGCCGGGCAGGATGAACCCCGCGAACATGAAACCGATGGCGACCCCGGAGACCGCTCCCCTCGAGTTCATCCAGGCGCTGAGCGCCAGGGTGAGCGCCAGGTAGAAGAGCAGATGCTCGACGTTGAGCAGCGAGCCCAGCAGGAAGGGGCCGAGGCTCGGCTGTAGGTAGGCGAGCAGCAGGGTCTGCAGGAAGAACACGACGCTCGGGATCAAGACGGCGAGCGCGATGAACGACGCGCCGTTGACGACAAGCTTGGACAGGACGAACGCTTCACGCGTCACCGGCTTAGACAGCACCCACTCCGCGGTCCCCAGCTTGCGCTCGCCAAGTACGGAGCCCTGCGTCGACACGACGATCCCGATGGCGGCGAAGAACCCGCCCATACGGAAGAAGATCTCGGTCAGCTCGGCCAGAATTCCATAGGGATTGCGCCCCATCTCATCGAGCCCGATGAGCAAGAGGATGCCGTTTATAACGGAAAGCCAGAGTATGCTGTGGAGCAGGGCGCGCCGCGTCCGCCACCACGTACCGTACTCCTTGTCCACCAAGTTGCCGAACCCGGTGAGCGGACCGCGGCCGCCGGCGGTCTCGAGCCGCATGCTAGCGCTCTCCATCGCCGTTCTCCTCGACCAGGGTCATGAAGACATCCTCGAGCTCGTAGGTCCGACGCCCGAACGCAGTAACCACGACATGCTCGTCCGCCAGCATCAGCCTGAGAAGCTCCGACTCGGCGGCCGCGTCATCGGTGACATGCACCAGCCAGTGAGTGCTGTCGTGCTCACGCGTGACCTGCACGTTGGAGACCCATGGCTGGGCGGCCACAAGCCGTTCGGCCTCGCTCCCATCCCCCTTCACATCGATTGTATAGACTGTCCCATCGCTGCCGGCCAGCAGCTCTTCGATTGGAGCCTTAGCCACCAATTCACCGTTGTTCAGAATCGCTACCGTGTCGCTCACCCGCTGCACGTCGTCCAGGATGTGCGTCGAGTAGAAAACCGTCGCCCGCTGCCGCAGTCGTTCCATGATCGCCAGCACATCGCGCCGGCCCATGGGATCGAGTGAGGAGGCCGGCTCGTCGAGGATCAGCAGGTCCGGCTCGCTGACCTGCGCCTGGCCGATGCCGAGGCGCTGGCGCTCGCCAGCCGAGAACCCCCTGATCGGGCGGTCGGCTTTATCCGCGAGGCCGACCAGCTCGAGCGTTTCCCCTACCCGCTTCTCGAGTGCCGACTTCGGGCCGCTGCAAAAGCAACGCGCGGTGAAGCGCAGCGTCTCACGCGCCGTCATGTGCTCGTAGTAGCGCGGCTCCTGTGCCAGGTACCCGATCCGCCGCCGCACCTCGATGGTGTCGCCGACGATGTCATGACCGAACACCTCCGCCGACCCCGCGGTCGGGCGGATCAGCCCCAGCAGCAGCTTGATCGTGGTCGTCTTGCCGGCCCCGTTGGGACCCAGGAAGCCGAAGATCGAGTTGCCCGGCACTTCCAGGTCCAGCGACGACAGCGCCTGGACCCCCTTGTATGCCTTGCTGAGCTTGTGAGTGCGGATGACCGGATCGTTGGGCACCTCATAGCTCCTATCCGCAGGTTGCCTGTCGCCCCGCTCCGTATACCCAGCCTACGAGCTCTGCAGCGTGCCAGTTTCGGCGACCTTGCTCGGCGGCGGTCGTTGGATAGCCGCGACTAACTCCTGCCGTCGCCTGGCGCGTTCCCGGCGACGCCGTTCCGCAGTTCGTCAGCCAGCGCCTTTGCGCAGTCATCCTCCCGAACGACGCGGTAGAACACCGGCAGGGTGCCCGGTTCGAGGCTGCCGGCAAACTCGAGCGCGGCGGGGCAGCGACGTTGCACCAGAGAGATCTCCGCGGCCATGTGGCTCTGCAGGTTGCCGAGCCCGATGACTGTTATACCGTGGTCGACGATGCAGTGCGTGAGATACGCGCCCGCCGTTTGGAATACTCGGGGCGCGGTCTGGATGTCGGCCGGTGCGGATGCCATGCCCCGGCGCCCCGTGTACAAGAAGAGACCCGCCGGGAACTCGCTCAAGACGCGGTCGCCCCGGCTTGTGTGCTGGAGCGTCCAGCGCGATAGGGCCGCCAAGTAGCCCGTGTTGGATGCCAGAAAGTACGATGGGTAGGTGATGCCCGTCGCCGCCACGACGTCCTCGCCGCCGTACGCGTAGCGGCGGATCGATACCTGCCGCAACGCGATTAGCGCCATTACGACCGCCAACGCCACAAGGGCCGGGCGGCTGGAGAGGACAGGCCGACGCCGCGCCAGCGATAGGGCCGCCGCCGCCATCAGCAGCCCCACGAACGGGAGGATCGGCAGCAGGAATCGATCCTGCGGGAACGGCCACAGCATGACTAACATGGCGACTGCCGCCACGGTCAGGCCGAGCGCCGGCTGTCGTCTAAACAGATGTAGTCCACCGCCGATGGCCAGTGCCAGGAAGACGCAGCAGAGCACGGCGCCAACCACCCACGATCCGCTCAGGTTGTAAGGCATGATTTTCCAATAGGCGTCCCAGTTCAAGGCGACAGCCGCTGCGAAAGACTTCAGCAGCTCGAGCGGCCGCTCCCAGGGAAGCCAAGCGAGGTACGGTGCCTCGTCCGGTTGCAGAGATACGGGTCCCCGGGCCACAAGCCGACCGTGCCACAGGAACCAGCCGATCACAGGCGCGACGGCGGTTGCGGCGAAGACGCCCAGCGCCTTCCAGTCGACCCGCTGCAGCGCCAGCGCGAGTACGAGCGCCGGCAGCAGCACGACGGCTTGGATGCGGATCAACGACGTAGCCGCCACGATCAGCCCCAGCAGCACGGCCCAGCGGAGCCGCTTACCGTTGGACCCGGCTTCCACGAGCCGAAAGTGCAGGGCCAGCGCCGCGCCCCACCCGAGCAAGAAGTAAGGCTCGCTGATCGCAAGGTTGAAGTATTGGATCGAACTCTCGAGCAGCAGTGGGAAAATCGCGAATACCAGGGTCAAGGCAGGACTCAGTCCCAGTCGAGCTCGGCCGATCCACCAGATGATGCTCGCGGCGGCACCGGAGACCACGAGGCTGAGGGTCGTGGCCAATGCCTCCACACGCGACAGCTCGCCCCCCAACCACCACAACACCGCGTAGATCGCCGGGAGCCCCGGCGGATATTTCAGGTGGACGGGCGCACCGACCGCGTAGATCGA
>JASFTI010000110.1:0-9939 GCA_050053635.1 Gemmatimonadales bacterium | reverse complement strand
CATCCTGCGGCCGTGATTTCAGCGTGCGGCGCTTCTTCGCCACGACCCGCTCGGCCAGGGTCCGCTCGTCCGTCTCCTCCTCGCGCAGCGTCTCCTCGATGACCGGCAGGGCGACCTCGCGGGCGATCCCCTTCAGGTAGAGCTCCTGGATCATGCGGCGGACGCCCATCGGGCGGTGGGCGATGCGGTCGCGGACGTAGGCGGCGACGAACGCCTCGTCATCGACCAGGCGAACGGCGGCGAGCCGGGCGAGCGCCGCCTCGATGACCTCGGGGCTGAAGCCGCGCTCGACCAGTTTGCGGCGGACCTCCCGGCCGGTCCGCTGCCGGTAGGACAAAAAGTTGAGCGCCGCGTCTATGGCGCGGCGCGCGGCCTCTTCCGATACGTCGGAGCCCGTACTTTGATCTCGGTCTTGCTCGTCCACCTGGCTCGGTCGCTGCGACCCGCGTTAGGTGTCTTTCTTCTTCTCCGCGGTCTTCTGCGAGGTCTTCTCCGACTCCTCTGCGGCTTCTTCGGGGACGACGCTGGGCCCGATGCCGAGGGCGGCGCGCACTTTCGCCTCGACCTCCTGGGCGACATCAGGGTTCTCGTCCAGGAAGCCCTTGGCGTTCTCGCGGCCCTGGCCGATCCGCTGTTCGCCGTAGGAGTACCAGGCGCCCGACTTCTTGATGATGTCGTGCTCGGCCGCGATGTCGACCAGCTCGCCGGAGCGGGAGATGCCCAGGTTGAACATGATGTCGAACTCGGCCTGACGGAACGGCGGCGCGCACTTGTTCTTGACGACCTTCACGCGCGTCCGGTTGCCGACCTGGTCGTTGCCGTCCTTGATCGAGGCGATTCGCCGAATATCGAGGCGCAGCGAGGCGTAGAACTTGAGCGCGCGGCCGCCCGGCTGGGTCTCCGGGTTCCCGAACATGACGCCGATCTTCTCGCGGATCTGGTTGGTAAAGACGAGCGCCGTGTTCGAGCGGCTAATGGCGCCGGTCACCTTGCGCAGCGCCTGCGACATGAGCCGCGCCTGGAGCCCGACGTGCGAGGCGCCCATCTCGCCTTCGATCTCGGCCCGGGGGACGAGCGCGGCGACGGAATCGATGACCACGATGTCGACGGCGCCGCTGCGCACCAGGACCTCGGCGATCTCCAGCGCCTGCTCGCCGGTGTCGGGCTGCGAGACCAGCAGGTTCTCGATGTCGACGCCCAGCTTCTCGGCGTAGTGGGTATCGAGGGCGTGCTCGGCGTCGATGAACGCCGCCACGCCGCCGCCCACCTGGGCGTTGGCGATCATGTGCAGCGTCAGCGTCGTCTTGCCCGACGACTCGGGCCCGTAGACCTCGGTCACCCGGCCGCGCGGGATGCCGCCGATCCCGGTGACGGCGTCGAGCGCGATGGAGCCCGTGGGGATCGCCTCGACCTTGACCCGGGCGCCTTCCGAGCCCATGCGCATGATCGCGCCCTTGCCGTGCTGCCGCTCGACCAGGGATATCGCGACGTTCAGCGCCTTCTTCCTCTCCTCACTCAGCTCCGCAACCATTTTCCCTCCTGAGGAACTTGGGCGTTCGACGTACCAACCTGCCCAGCAACCCTACCGTGCAACGCTCAACCGATCGTCAACGTTTCTAGCGCGCCGCCAACTTCTCGAACGCGGCACAGGCCCTATCGATCCCGGCGTCATCGACGTCGAGGTGGGTGACCGCCCGGAGCCGGCGCGGGCCCGGGGCCATGAGCCACACGCCCCGCTCCTCCAGGAAAGCGACCACGTCGCCCGGCGCCAGGTCGTCACGCTGTACGTCGATCATGATAATGTTCGTGTCCGGGGGGATCACGCGAAACCCGTCCAGGCCGCCCACGCACTCGGCCAGCCGGCGCGCCCTTGCATGGTCCTCGGCGATGCGCGGCAGGTTGTGCTCCAGAGCATAGAGCGCCGCCGCCGCCAGGATGCCGACCTGGCGCATACCGCCGCCCAGCCGCTTCCGCCAGGCGTGGGCCCGGGCCATCGTCTCCGCCGTGCCCGCCAGAGCCGAACCGATCGGCGCGCCCAGCCCCTTCGAGAAGCAGACCATCACCGTTTCGGCGTGTGCGGCGAACTCGGCAACTGTGACTCCCGTCGCCGCCGCCGCGTTCCACAGCCGCGCACCGTCCAGGTGGAGCGGCAGGCCGTGCTCCGCCGCCAGCTCGCGCAGCCCCTGCAGGGTCGCCAGCGGCATCACCGCCCCGCCCGCCATGTTGTGCGTGTTCTCGGCGCAGATCAGCGCCGTGCGCATCAGGTGCGGGCTGGCGGGCCGGATGAAGGGCCGCACCAGATCCGCCGTCAGCAGGCCGTCCTCCGTCGACACCGGCCGTAGCTGCACGCCCGACCACGTCGCCGCACCCGCCAGCTCGTAGTGCAGGACGTGGGCGTTCGCCTCACAGACCGCCTCCGTGCCCGGCCGCGTGTTGACCAGGATCCCCGTCTGGTTCGCCTGGGTGCCGCTGGGGAAAAAGAGCGACGCCTCCTTGCCCAGAAGCGCCGCCAGCCGCTCCTGCAACACGTTCACGGTGGGATCGTCGCCGTGGACGTCGTCACCGACCTCAGCCTCGGCGATCGCCTGACGCATCCCGGGGGACGGCCGGGTCACGGTATCGCTGCGCAGATCGACGATGTCGTTTCCGGTCATAGGATCTGTGTTATTAGGAGCGGCCCGGGTACAGGCGCAAGCTACTTCGGGAATTCTTCGGGGTCAAGGCCCGGGACGGCGCGCCGTCCAGCTCTTCAAGGACCCCATGCCAGTCAGGGCTCACGTATCTAGCCTCCCTCCCGCAACCAGAGGAGGATGACACCGCATTCAAGACGTGAGGGGTACAGCCGGATTCGATACTTGCCCGGCACCTCCCACCACGCCCGGTAGACCTCCACGCCCTCGAGCTGGGAAGGGTCGTAGGCGTCCAGGAAACCGATGGCGGACGGGTCCTGCCAGCCGTTCACGAAAACGGTCGGAGCGCACATGCTCAACCCGTAGTGGCCCGGGAAAAGCATTTGGACGAGGGCGCTGTCGCCGGGATAGCGGTACACACCCGGTACCATTTGCAGATTCTGGCTCAGTGATCCTCGCCAGTCGTCCAGCTCGGCCCTGGTGAAGACGTGCCCGGATCCAAGCTCCTTTCGCGTGTAGAAGCCTTCATGCTCCAACCGTCGCGACCGCGGGTATACCTCCACCTTCAGCGGCTCGAGAAGCACCGGCTCGGGCGCGACGTGCACCTCTACATCGATCGTCCTACCCCGCGCCACGTCGATGGTGGTCCACTGAGTACCGTAGCCCAGATGCTCGATCTCCAGCCTGCACGAGCCCGGCCTCACGCTAAAAAACAGGAAGCGTCCCTCTTCGTCGGTAATACTCCGGGCAGGTGCCTCGACAGGTGCCTCGATCGGACTGGTGATGAGCGTGACTTCCGCAGCGACGACCGGAGCAAGCGTGAGCCCATCCAGGAGCCGTCCGACTATTTGGCCGGAGTCAGGGTGGACTTGTGCCGCGAGCTCCGGCGCGAAGAGCAGTCGCGACAGGATCGCCGTGCCGGCAAGGAATCGGGGAATCACTGCGCGTCCCCAGTGCTTGATCTCGATGCGGTCCGGGGCGGGTATAGACATCGCAGCTAGCCCGCTCCCGGTAGCGGGTAACGAAAGGTTACCTGCCGGTGCATATCCCAGCAATCAGGGTGCGCTGCGATCGAGGGGGCTGGTGGCCTCTGGATCGCGTCGCAGCTCACCAGAGGCTGTTGACCAGGCCAGCAGGTGGGCGCTCTCCGCCTCGGCCTCCTCGTGTCTGTAATCGCGCTCCTCCGTGGGCGGCGGTGCCTCGCGACCGCGAACCAGCGGCCAGGTTGCGTAGCCGACGGCCAGAACCCCCACGATCATCGCCAGCAGCGCGGTCATCCGAGCGGCCTCCCTCGAAACACGAATGCGAGCAACACCAGAATTCCACCCAACCAGACGAGCCCTGCCAGGACGCGAACCGAGAGCCGACAGTCGACCGCCTCGCTTCCGCGGCGCGGTGAGAACTGAACGATGACGTCGTGAACGGCGCCGCGCTGGACGGCCGGTGTTCTGATCTGGCGGCGTCCCGTCCAGTCGTACGTCACGGCGGCGGTGACGATCTCGGGTGGCGCGTCGCCCCTGTCGAGCCTGAAGCTGGCCACCTGCCTCTCGAGGTCCTCCACCCGATAGCGCGAGAGTCCCAGGTAGGTGATCGAGATCCTCGCCCCTGGCCAGCCTGGCAGATTCAAGGACTCACCAGGCTCGACCGTCCCCATCGCGGTACGGGTCAACGCACCCGCGGCGATGCCCAGAACGATCAGCGCTGCGCCCAGATGGGCCAGCGCCGATGACCTCCGACGACCTGTCCGAGTCCTCAACAACGGTAGGGCGAGCCCCGGATCGGAACCTGCCAGCGCCCGCCGGCCCGCTCGCAAGCGGACCACATCGGCGGCGACGCCAACGAGGACGGCGGCGACCAAGCCACCGGCGACGGCGAATCCCGGCGCGCTCCACGCGCTGAGCCCGAAGGCCGCGACGACTCCGACGGCGGCCAGAAGCGCCGCCGCCGGCCACACCCGATTCCAGGCCCCGGCCGGCCGCACGACGGCGCCGGCGGCGATCCCGACGAGCGCGACGAATACGGCCGGCCAGACCAGATAGGGCCAGAACGATCCGCCGAGCAGCGCCCACAGCGCCGCGAGGCCGGCGAACGCCAGGCTCAGGACGCCACCGAGCAGCGCGAAGGGGCCGTAGCCGGGGACGGATCGCGGACCCCTCGGCGCCGCCCGGAGCGGCGCGAACCCGGCCAACGCCCCCGAGACGATGCCCACCGCGAACCCGGCCGCCCACGGCGCCACCGCCAACTCGACGCTCAGCCCCAACAACAGCGACGCGACGGCCCCGACGGCCGCGGGGAAGAGGGCCACGCCCAGGATGCGCTGCCAACGAACCGCCCAGGCGGGCGCCGCCGCGCCCCCCGGCGCGTGCAGATACGAGATCGCCAGAGCCCAGACGGGGATGAGAGCCGCGACGGACGATAGGCCGCCGGCGCCGAGCAGTTGCCCTTCGCTCGCATAGGCTCGCCATACGGCAGCCACCACGGCGGTCGTCAACAGTCCGGCGCCCAGCGCGACAGCCCCTCGCTCCCGGCGCCCTTCCCCGCCCGAGTCTACCAGCTGTTCGCCCAGAGTGCCGGCGAAGGCGAAGGCGGCGCAGCCCACCGCCAGATAGAGTGCCCAGGCCTGGATCTGCCACGTCGCGTCCTTCACCTCCAGGGGCAGCCCCAGGCCGGCCACCGCGGGAACGTCCAGCTGGGCGAACGGCCGGGCCCGCGCCAGGAGCAGCAGTCCCAGAACGACGAGGGCCGCCAGCGTCCCGGTCCGCGCCGCCGAGCGTCGCGTGTTCTCGAGCCTGCGACAGAGCACGGCGAGCCCCGCCACGAGGAGGGTGAGGAGCAGAGCCACGCCCGCCGGCGCACTCCACAGAGCGGCCAGCCTCCAGTACCAGGGATGCTGGAAACCGGAGTAGGCGGCCACGATGACGTAATTGAATTCTACGGCGACAAGCGCATGGCCGAGGCCGGCGGTGGCGAGGAGCAGCAGCAGCGCCGTGGCTTCGGTGGCGCGGCCGCCGAGCAGCACGAGGCTCCCGCGCCGCGTCCAGCCGCCGGCGATCGATGCGGCTGCGGCGAGCGCGGCGAGCGGCGCCGACGCCCAGAGGCAGAGCTCGCCGAGCTCAGCCACGTCCCGCTCCGCAGCGCGTCGTGCCTATCGCGGTTCGCCCCGCGTGCGCGCCTGATCCAGCGCCCACACCACCGCTTCTTCCGGCGTCTCGGCTTCGGGCACAGGCAGGTTGCTGAGATCGGACTTCAGCCGTATGAGAGGCACCCCGAGCTTGAGGCAGAGAGCCGCCTCCGACATCGTGCCCCAACCTCCGGCGATGGCGATGACGGCATCGGATGCCTTCACCACGAGCACGTTGCGAGCTTCCCCAAGGCCCGTGGGTATCGGGATCGTTACGCCGGGATTCGCGGTCCGGACATCATCACCGGGAAGTATCCCCACCACCACACCGCTGGCGTCGCGGGCACCGACCGCCGCCGCCTCCATGACGCCGCCCAGGCCGCCGCAAACCAACACGGCGCCTTCCCACGCCACCAACTCCCCGACTCTTCGCGCGACACCCGCGAGCTCGTCATCACACAGATGCCCGCCGATCACCCCTATCCGCAGCACCGCCTTACCTCACCCTCCATGTGAACTCCCCAATCCCCCAATCTCCCAATCCCCAATTCCACGGACTCCACGGATTCCACGGTTTCTTGAACCCCCAAACCCGAAATCCCTGAATCCCCCAATCCTCAACTCCCACCCGCCCACGCCGCCGCCGCCCCAACCGCGCGCCGCCACCCGCGGAGTAGCTCTTCTCGCCCCTCGTCCGCGAGCGCCGGCTCGAAGCTTCGGTCCAGCTTCTGCACTTCGCGCAGCTCGTCGGGCTCCGACCAGTAGCCCGTCGTCAGGCCCGCCAGCGCCGCCGCGCCCAGCGCCGTCGTCTCGACCATCGCCGGCCGGCCCACCGGGATCGCCGCCACGTCGGCCTGGAACTGCATCAGCCAGTCGTTGGCCGCGGCGCCGCCGTCGACCCGCAGCTCGCGCACCGGCTGACCCCAGTCGGCGGCCATCGCCTCCATCAGGTCGCGGGCCGAGTAGGCCATTGCCTCCAGCGCCGCACGGGCCAGGTGGGCGCGGCCGCTGCCCCGCGTCAGGCCGACCAGCGTGCCTCTGGCATTGGCCAGCCAGTGCGGGGCGCCGAGACCCACGAAGGCGGGCACGAAGTAGACGCCGTCATTCGACTCGAGCGAGCGCGCCAGCTCTTCCGTCTCCGCCGCGCTGTCCACCAGGCCCAGCTCGTCCCTCAGCCACTGCACCGCCGCGCCGGCGATGAAGATCGAGCCTTCCAGCGCGTAGGCCGCTTCGCCGCGCGCGCCCGCAGCGGCCGTCGTCAGCAGGCCGTGCCGCGACGGGACCAGTTCGTCGCCCGTGTAGACGAGCAGGAAGGCGCCCGTCCCGTACGTGCACTTCGCCTGTCCCGGCGCCCAGCAGCCCTGACCGTAGAGTGCCGCCTGCTGGTCGCCCAGCGCCGCCGCCACCAGCGCCTCGAGCCCTACCGCCTCCGCATCGCTCGTCCCGAACAGGCCGCCCGACGGTAGCACCTCGGGCAGCACGGCGACCGGGACGCCCAACAGCTCGCAGAGCTCCGGATCCCAGCGCCGCTCGTCGATCCGGAACAGCTGGGTGCGCGACGCGTTGGTCGGCTCCGTCGCGTGGACCCGGCCGCCGGTCAGCTTCCAGATGACCCAGCTGTCGATCGTCCCTGCCGCCAGCTCGCCCGCTTCGGCCCGCGCCCGGGCGCCCGGCACGTGTTCCAGCAGCCAGGCGATCTTGGTGCCGGAGAAGTAAGGATCGATGACCAGGCCCGAACGTTCGCGGATGAAACTCTCGTGTCCGCCGTCCTTGAGCGCCTGGCACTCGGGCGTCGTTCGCCGGCATTGCCAGACGATGGCGCGGTGGACCGGCTCGCCGCTCTCGCGGTCCCAGAGGACCACCGTCTCGCGCTGATTGGTGATCCCGAAGCCGGCGACATCGGAAGGCCCCAGGCCGCCGGCCTCCAGCGCATCGGCCACCGTGGCCTCGACCGTTCGCCAGATCTCTTGCGCGTCGTGCTCCACCCAGCCGGGCCGCGGGTAGTGTTGTTCGATCTCCCGATACGCCCGGCCCCTTACCTTCCCCTCCCTGTCCACGGCCAGCACGGTCGTCCCGGTCGTGCCCTGATCGATGGCGAGGACTACGGCCATAAAACCCTCAGCTCTTCTGACCCCAGGGAACGAACCGCTTCACCTCGAGCGCCGGGTTCACCCCCCGCAGGTACGCCAGAAAATCGTCGATGCCTTCCATGTTGCCATACAGGTTGAGCGACCCGTCGGAGTGCTCGAGCCAGTAGCCGCGCCCCACCCGCATGACCCGCGTGATCTGGTCCACCCTCAGCTCCTTGCGCCCGACCACGCCCTGGAACTCGAGAACCTGGTCATCCCTCACCCGTACCTCCACCGGCGTCTTGAGCAGCTGACTCCAGCGCCAGGCGAGGACCAGCAGGAAGGCGACGAAGAAGAGCTGCGGCTCCGCGTAGAAGACGCCGAAGATCGTCAGCAGGGTCAAGAAGGCGAGGAACCCGAAGGTGAGAACGAGCGTCGATCGCTTCGCCCGGTAACACTTCATGACCCTGCACCTACCACCCTCTCCATCGCCCTCGTCATCCTTATCGTTGTCGTGATCGTCATCGTAATCGTTATCCCGCTTGGCCACACTCACATCGCCCGTAACTCCCCAAACTCCCCCGGCCTCAGAATCCCGCGCTCCGTGATGAACCCGGTCACGAGCTCCGCTGGCGTCACATCGAATGCGGCCCCAAGAATCCGGACAGAGTCGGGCGCAATCGGCCGCCCGAACCCGCCCCGTACTTCATCGCCGCCCCGCTCCTCGATAGGTATCTCATCACCGCCGGCCAGGCTAAAATCGAACGTGCTGGACGGTGCCGCCACGTAGAACGGGACACCATGGTGCCGCGCCGCGATGGCCAGTCCATAGGTGCCGATCTTGTTGGCGACGTCGCCATTGGCGGCGATCCGATCGGCGCCCACAATCACCATATCGACTTCGAGCAGCGAGATTGCCGCCGCCGCCGCGTTGTCGGTGAGCACGAGTACATCCACTCCGGCGCGACTCAACTCCCACGCCGTCAGTCGACTACCCTGTAACAAGGGACGCGTTTCGCTCGCCAAGACACGAACGCTCATCCCCCGCTCGGTCGCCAGGTAGATGGGCGCCAGCGCGGTGCCGATGCCGCCCGTCGCCAGCGCCCCGGCGTTGCAGTGGGTCAGTACGGTCGCCCCGTCGCACAGCAGCGTCAGCCCGTGCTCGCCGATGCGCCGACACATCTCGCGATCCTCATCGAGGATCAGCTGCGCCTCGCGGCGCATCGCCTCCCAAACGTCGGCGTTCCCTGCCTCAGCCATCGCGTCGGCGACCGCGGTTACTCGGTCCACCGCCCACCCCAGGTTCGCTCCGGTAGGCCGCGCGCCTCGGATCCGCTCGGCGGCCTCCACCAGCCGCGTGCGGAAGTCCGAGGCCGGGCCCTCGACGGAACGCTTGAGTGACGCCACGAGCCCCATCGCACCGGCGATGCCGATGGCCGGTGCGCCACGAACCCGCAGGCTTTGGATCGCCTCGATCACGTCGTCGACCTCGACGAGGTCGATCTCCTTGTACTCGGAAGGGAGTAAGGTCTGATCGATGATGCGTACCGCATCATCGTGCCAGCGGACCGCGCGCGGGATGTCGATCGACACAGTCAGAGTTTCGGAATCCTATAGAGGGAGGCGGTGACCTGAGCCGGTCACTCGAGCTCGACCAGCCGGCCGAACGCATATCGCCAACCGAAGCGGCGAAACAGCTCCAGGAGTCTCTGGATCGGCAGGCCCATCACGTTGAAGTAGTCGCCCTCGATCCGCTCGACGATCGCGGCGCCGAAACCTTGAATGCCGTAGGCGCCGGCCTTGTCCATCGGCTCCTCGGTCGCAACGTATTCTTCGCATTCACGAGGGTCAAGCGAACGGAACCATACGCGTGTCGCCTCTACGGCACTCTCCACCTGGCCGGGTGTCGCCAGCGCAACCCCGGTATAGACCGCGTGCTCCTCACCCTGCAGCCGGCAGACCATCTCCACCGCCTCGTCCCGGGTGACCGGCTTGCCCAGGATGTCACCGCGATGCACGACCAGCGTATCGCAACCGATGGCCAAAGCACCGACCTGGCGCGCCGCCTCCGCTTTGGCGCGTGCCAGACGCTGGGCAGCCTCGGCCGGCTCCTCGCCGT
>JASFTI010000109.1:0-10098 GCA_050053635.1 Gemmatimonadales bacterium | reverse complement strand
AGCAACGCGGCAGCTTCATGATCGTGCTGCGAATCATCCCGGTAGAGATCCCCAAGTTCGACGAACTCGGCCTGCCTAAGGTATTGCCCGACATCTCGTCGTTGCCGCGCGGACTCGTTCTGGTCACTGGCGTCACCGGGTCGGGTAAGACGACGACCCAGGCGGCGATGATCAACTACATCAACCAGAACTTCAAGCGCCACGTGATCACGCTGGAGAACCCGATCGAGTATCTGCACCGCGACATCAACTGTTCGATCACTCAGCGCGAGGTCGGCACCGATACCAGCTCGTTTCAGACGGGACTGCGCGCCGCGCTGCGCGAGGACCCCGACATCATCCTGATCGGTGAGATGCGTGATACCGAGACGATCGATACGGCGATCAAGGCGTGCGAGACCGGGCACCTGGTGATCTCCACCCTGCACACGCCGGACGCGGCGACGACGATCAGCCGAACCATCTCGGTCTTCCCGCCGGAAGAGCAAGACATGCTGCGGGTGCGGTTGGCGGAGTCGCTGGCGGCGGTAATATCGCAGCGCCTGCTGCCGAGAGCCGACGAGAGCGGCCGCGTGCTGGCGGCGGAGGTGATGGTGGTGACGGGCGCGATTCGCGACTGCATCCTGCAGCCGGAGAGGTTCGCCGAGATCCGACAGCTTATGGAGGAGGGTCGCTCGCAGTACGGGATGCAGACGTTCGACCAGCACCTGATGGATCTGGTCAAATCGAACCAGGTGGACTACGAGACGGCGAAGAACGCTGCGTCGAACCCGGCCGATTTCGAGCTGCGCATGAAGACGCTGGGCGAGGACCAACTGGTAGAGGGGTTGATTTGAGGCTCGAGGGCCTCATCCTGCCGGTAACCACCCCGTTCGACGAGGCCACCGGCGAGGTCGCACCGATATATTTCCGTGACAACCTGCGCGCCTGGTTGCGTGCGGGCGCCCACGGTTTCGTGATCGGCGGCTCGACGGGCGAAGCACCACTACTCGATGAGAGCGAGATCGTCCGGATGGTCGAGTGGGCGCGGGACATCGTGCCGCCCGAGAAGATGCTGATTGCGGGGACCGGGGCGGAATCGACGCGTGCGACCGTGCGGGCGACGCGTGCCGTGGCGGAGGTCGGCGCTGACGCTGCCCTGGTTCGCGCGCCCAGCTACTACCGCGGGCGGATGGATCCGGCGAGCGTGCGGCGCCACTACGAGACGGTTGCCGAGTCGGTACCCATACCGGTCATACTCTATAACGTGCCGCAATTCGTGCCGGTTGATATCTCGCCGGGTCTGCTGGCTGAGCTCGGGTCCCACCCCAATATTGCGGGGATCAAGGACTCGACCGGCGACCTCAAGGTCTTAGGTGCGCTGCTGGACGCGGCGCCCGAGGACTGCCGAGTCATGGTAGGCGCCGGTTCCAAGCTGTACGCCGCTCTGGAGATGGGTGCGGCCGGCGGCATCGTGGCCGTCGGCTGCCTGGCCCCACAGCTCGCCTTAGCGGTGTATGAGAAATTCCGGGCCGAAGAGACGGGGCAGGCCGGGGCGGCGCAGGATCGTATCTCGTCGCCACACAACAAGATCGTGCGCGAACTTGGGGTCGCCGGCGTAAAGTACGCGTTGGATCTCCTGGGCTATGTGGGCGGTTTGCCGCGGGCGCCGCTGAGGCCGATGGACGAGAAGGGCCGGGCGCAGGTGCGCCGCGAACTGAGTCGCGCCCGACTGCTTCAGGGTGGAGGCGATGGCTGAGCTGATTCCCCTGGTGGTCTTGATCCTGGCCTTCGTCGTCGGCCTGGCGCTCATACCGTTCGGCCTGCCGGGGCTCTGGCTGATGGTCGTGGCGCTGATCGGCTACGCGGCGCTAGACCGCTTCGAGCACGTCGGCTGGACCACGCTCGCCGCCGCAGTCGTCTTGGGTGTGGTTGCCGAGGCGGCGGAGGCGTGGCTTGGGTTCCGCTTCGCTAGGAAGTACGGCGGCTCGAGGCGTGCCGGCTGGGGCGCCCTGCTCGGTGGTGTCGTCGGCGCGGTCTTGGGTACGCCGGTGCCCGTCATAGGCAACATCGTCGGCGCGTTCGTTGGCGCGTTCATCGGCGCCGTCGTCTTACAGCATTCGCCGGGCACGGAAGTCAAGCAGACCCTGGGAGCCGGGTGGGGTGCGGTCCTCGGACGGGCTTCGGGAGCCGCGATCAAGATCGCCATCGGGTTCGCCATCGCCGTCATCGGGTTGTACGCCGCCTGGGGTTGAGATCGTCGTTCGCGCTCCTTGAGTGGCGGAAAGCGAGGGGTCGTTTCGCCCCATGTGGCGCGGCTCGATTGTCGAAAGGGCGGCTGCGCCGGCCCGCGCTCCGTATTACGCTCAACGGCACCCTCGCTTTCCTAGTACCAAAGTGAGCGATACCCATGTCAACACCTGGGTACGTCACTCCGAATACCGAAGGCGCAGAGCTTGGCGATCTCGCCCGCCGGCGACCTACCCCAAGCCGACTCGGTTCCTTGACACTTTCCCAAACCCGATCTAGCTTCTGCCAAAGGATACACGAAAGCGTGGCCCCCCGAGCGGGGGCTTTTTTTGTGAGGTCATCATGTTCGGAGATGATGTCCGCTGTCTCGTTGTGGTCGGGTCGCAATGGGGCGACGAGGGGAAGGGAAAGATCGTCGACGTCCTGGCGGGCGAGGCCGACTGGATCGCACGATTCCAGGGCGGCGCCAACGCCGGGCACACCGTCCGCGTCGGTGAGGATGAGTTCATCCTGCACCAGGTCCCGTCCGGTGTGCTTTACTCAGGCAAACGTTGCGTGCTGGGGAACGGGATGGTCCTCGACCCGGTCACGTTCCTGCAGGAAATCGACGAGCTAAAAGCGCGCGGCCACGAGGTGGAGGACCGCATACTCGTCAGCACCCGTGCGCAGCTGGTCCTCTCCTATCACAAGCTTCTGGATCAGGCACAGGAGAAGAGCCGGGGCAAGGGCGCCATCGGCACGACGGGGCGAGGTATCGGTTGCGCCTACGAGGACAAGGTCGCCCGCGTCGGGATCCGCCTCGGTGATCTGGCCGATCCGGAGCGGCTCCGCAAGCTGGTGGAGGCGGGTGCCAGGCGGGCACAGGCCAGGCTCGACGGACTGGGCTCCGACCTGACCGTCGACGCGGATGGCCTGTACACGCAGCTCTGCGACCTGGCGCCGCGCCTGCTGCCCATGACGTGTGACGTCGGGCTCGCCCTGAAGCAGGCGCTGGACCGGCGCGAGAAGGTGTTGCTCGAGGGGGCGCAGGGTGCGATGCTCGACGTCGACCACGGCACCTACCCGTTCGTCACATCGTCGAATACCACCGCCGGCCAGGCGGCCACCGGCCTCGGCATCGGGCCCACTGTAATCGATGCGGTGCTCGGTGTGGTGAAGGCGTATACGACGCGGGTCGGCGCCGGACCGCTGCCCACCGAGCTGCCCGAGGAAGAGTCGGCGCGACTGCGCGAGCTGGGCGCCGAATACGGCGCCACGACGGGCAGGCCGCGGCGCACCGGCTGGTTCGACTCGGTTGTCGTTCGCTACGCCGGTCGCCTCAACGGTGTCACGGCCCTGGCGGTGAGCAAGCTCGACGTGCTGGACCCGCTGCCCGAGATCAGCCTCTGCGTGGGTTATCAGTACCGCGGCGAGCGGCTCGAGACGTTCCCGGCGGATATGTCGATGCTGGCCGAGATCGAGCCGCTCTACGAGACGATGCCGGGATGGCGCACGCCGAGCGGCAATGCCCGCCGACTGGAAGACCTGCCCGCCGGTGCCAGGGCCTACCTGGACCGGATCGCCGAGCTGGCCGGGCTGCCGATCCGCTACGTCTCGGTGGGGACGCGGCGCCGGGAGATCCTTGAGGTCCAGTAGGCGGTAGGCGGTACGGCGGTGGACGGTAGAGGCAATCGAATCACCGCCTACCGCCTACTGCCCACCGCTCACCGTCCCCCGGGCCTTGAAACCGTTAGGCAGACCGCCTAAGTTTCGCCGCTCTCTCTGAAAGGCAACAAAGGAGTGGAATGGCAACCAGGATTAGACTGCGTAAAGTCGGCCGCAAGAAGCAGCCGACGTTCCGGATCGTCGTGGCCGGGGGCATGCACGCGAGGAGCGGCAGGATCACGGAGACGATCGGGAAGTACAATCCGCGAACCGATCCGTCGTACATAGAGGTCGACGAGAAGCGCGCCCTCTACTGGCTGCGCCAGGGTGCCCTGGTGAGTGAGGGGGTCGAGCCCCTCTTCCGCAAGACCGGTATCTTGAAAAAGTTCGCCGATGGTGCCGAGGGCGAAGGCATGATCGTCATCGGCGACGCTCAGGGCAGCACGATTCAACCCCCGAAGGCCAAGCGGGCCAAGAAGACGGCTGCCAAGGCCGAGGAGAAGCCGGCCGAGGCCGCGGCGCCCGAGCCCGAGGCCGAGGCGGAGGCTGAGCCCGAGGCGGCTGCCGAGGCTCCTGAAGCCGAGGCAGAGGAAGAGAAGCAGGAAGCGGAATCGTAGCTCGAGACTCGAGGACGCCCGGGGCCGCGCTCCTGATCGTCGGCGAGATCAGGAAGGCCCATGGGATCAAAGGCGAGTGCTTCGTGAGCCCGGCGACGGACGACGTCGCGAGCATCTACTCTAAGGGCCGTTCTTTGCTGGTCGGCGACAGCGAAGGGCGGCCCGACGAGTCTGGGCTCGCCTTGACGATCGCGAGTGCCCGCGGGTTCAAGGGCGGCTTGATCGTGCGCTTCGAGGACGTGCGCGACCGCAACGCCGCCGAGGTACTGCGAGGGCGTACGCTTCTGATCAGCCCGGATGAAGCTCGGCCCCTCGAAGCCGGCGAGTTCTTCATCCACGACCTCTTGGGGCTCGAGGTCCACACTATCGATGGCCAGCAGGTCGGCCGCGTCGTCGAGATCTACGAGACCGGTTCCGGCCATATGCTCGAGGTGGACGACGGCAGGCGGGCTCACCTGGTCCCGTTCTGCGACCGGCTGGTTCGCGAGGTCGACCTGAAGGCGGGTCGGATCCTCATCGAGGTGATTCCCGGTCTGCTCGATCTCTGAACTCGGTATCCTCGGATCGTACACGCATGCGGATCAACATCCTGACGGTCTTCCCCGGCTTCTTCGCCGAAGCGCTGACGCTCGGTATCCCCGGCCGCGCTCAACGGGACGGACGCGTCTCATACCACACGGTCGATCTCCGCGACTACACACACGACCGGCACCGCACGGTCGACGATGAGCCCTACGGTGGCGGCGCCGGGATGGTGATGAAGCCGGAGCCCTTCTTCGAAGCGGTCGATGCGCTGGGGCCGCAGGGCCCCATTGTGCTGCTCGATGCCCGGGGACGGACCTTCAGGCACGAGGACGCGGTACGCATTTCGCTCGAGCCAGAGCTGACGCTACTCTGCGGCCACTACAAGGACGTCGACTGGCGCGTGGCTGAGGGGTTGGCGAGCGATGTCTTCTCGCTGGGCGATTTCGTGCTCTCGGGCGGTGAGCCGGCGGCACTCTGCCTGTTGGACGCGGTCGTTCGCCTCCTACCCGGCTCGCTGGGCGACCACGAGTCGGCCTCCAGCGACTCGTTCTACGACGCGCCGCTCCTGGCACCGCCCGCCTACACGCGGCCGCCCGAGTACCGGGGGATGTCAGTCCCCGACGTGCTGCGCTCGGGCGACCATGAGGCGATCCGCGAGTGGCGTCACAGAGAAGCGGAGCGGTTGACCCGGGAGTTGCGGCCGGACCTTTCGGACGGTAGCCGGTAGCCGGTGACCAGTGGCCGGTTGACCATTCCCCAACTACCGGCTACTGGCCACCGGCCACTGCTCACTGCCGCCCGCCCCCTTGGACAACCCAGAAAGTCTGATTATCTTCCGGGCCTCTGGAGACAGACATCGTGATCGCCGCGGGAGTCGAGGCTCAAATGGACGCCATACAGGACATTGAGAAGCAGCAGCTCAGGAGCGACATCCCCGACGTCAGCCCCGGCGACACGGTGCGTGTCCTAGTCCGAGTGAAGGAGGGCGAGAAGGTGCGCGTCCAGCCGTTCGAGGGGGTCTGCATTGCGCGTAAGGGCGGCGGCCTCCGAGAGACGTTGACCGTACGTAAGGTCTCTGGCGGCGTGGGCGTCGAGCGGATCTTCCCGATCCACTCCCCCTCCATCGCCGAGCTCAAGGTCCTCCGCAAGGGCAAGGTCCGACGCGCCAAGCTCTACTACCTACGCAGCTTGCGAGGCAAGAAGGCGCGGATCAAGGAGGAGCGCTAGGCCCGAGGCCCGCTCATGGGACGGCGAGCGATCGCCCTGACCACCGAGCGCCGATACTGGCGCGCTGGCTTTCAACACATAGCAGGCGTCGACGAAGTGGGGTGCGGCTCACTGGCCGGCCCCGTCGTCGCAGCTGCAGTCATTCTTCCGGTCGAAGGCGGTGTAAAAGGCGCCGTCGACTCCAAACTGCTCAGCGCCGCTCGGCGCGCAGAGCTAGCCGAGGCGATCTACGCGAGCGCC
Organism: Gemmatimonadales bacterium; assembly: GCA_050053635.1. Lineage (GTDB taxonomy): Bacteria > Gemmatimonadota > Gemmatimonadetes > Palauibacterales > KS3-K002. Next base: position 3,616 of record JASFTI010000109.1, on the reverse strand, counting down.
GAGGCCGTCGGTGTAGGCGCGGCGTCCGCCCGCGAGATCGAGCGGCTGAACATCCGCCGGGCCAGTGGGCTGGCGATGGAGCGTGCTCTAAAGCATCTGCCCTTCACGCCCGACACTGTGCTCATCGACGGGAGGCCGCAACCCTGCCTGGGCGACCACCTCGCCATCCTAAAGGGCGATGGCAAGTGTCACTCTATCGCCTGTGCGGCGATCGTCGCCAAGGTCGTCCGCGACCGGTTGATGGGGAGGCTGGCGCGCGTCTATCCGGGCTACGGCTGGGAGCACAACGTCGGTTACGGCACGCGCGACCACCGCGAGGGGCTCGATCGCCTGGGACCCACGCCGCACCACCGTCGCACCTTCCTTGGGCTCCAGTTGGAGCTCGATCTCGATACTTAGACCGTTTGGTTCTGATGGTGCCAGGTCGGAGGCGGAGGACCACTCGCTACCGGCTCGCGCCACCTTCCAAACGCCACGACGCTGAGTGGTGTGCTCGCGACCTCCGCGAGGTGGTCCTCCGCCTCCGACCCTCACCCGGAGCACGGCTACCTTTCAGAGCGGTAGGAAAGTCCGGCGCTGGTGGTGCGGGCGTTACCATCGGAATCCAGCCCCGCCCCACCGAACAGCTTCGCTCGGTCACCCCCGAGCGTGGCCCCTAGCCGGAAAGCCACGAAGTCGCCCGCGCCGTCCCACTCGGCCAGGGCGAAGCTGTCCAGGCTGCCGAGGATCATGAACGACCCGCCGATGCGGAAGCCGTTGAACCGGCCACCGTCGAGTCGGTAGTCGCCCTGCGCCGAGACCGAGACGGTTGCGGTGGGCGGACGGTAGCTGACGGCAGCGATCAGCCGCTCATAGCGGACAGTGTCCCGGACTGTCGGTGAGCCGATATCACTCCACACGAGACCCAGCGAGACCCCCGTGATCCCGTGGTTCACGTAGCCGACCTCCCAGCTCCCCTCCACATCGCCCACCGCCCGCCAGGTGCGCGACACGCCGAACCCGCTACGCCCCCGAGCCAGTCCCAGCACCGCCGTATAGGCGTCGCCCTGACCGCCCGGCTGGAACTCGTCGTGACGGTAGCCGAAGGCGATGACTCGCGAGTGGAGCCCCACCGCGTACTGGCCGGTCGACCAGTCGCCGGCCTCTGGCCGGTCCCAGGTCATGTGACCGATTACGTAGACAGAACGGTTGAAGCCTGCGGCGCCCGGGTTCACCCAAAGCGCTGCACCGTGCCCGGTCCCCGACACGAAGCTGTAAGCGCTGGGCTCCGGGTCGCGCGTCTGGCCCGGCGTCGGGCCCGCTGCCAGAAGCAGCGTGAGGCAGGCAACGAGAGGTGTTCGTACGTGCACGGGTCGTTCGGCTCTCCGGTCTACCGACGGTGACCAGTCTGGCGACGGCATATAGTGCGGCCCATGGATACACGGTGCAAGAGAGGACGTTGGAAACCTTGACCTGGTGGCACGACGTGAGTACTCCTTGTGCCTCGTCAGAACCACAGGGAACAGGAAGGACATGGCCGAAAACGCCAAGGCGCCCGGCGCGGCCCGGGAGCACACCGATCCCGCGGCCCTCGTCGTAGAGGCGCGCCAGGTCAGCAAGCGCTACGCGCGGACCTGGGCGCTGCGGGCGGTCGACCTCCAGGTCGGGCGCGGCGAACTGGTGTCGCTGCTGGGCCCCAACGGGTCCGGCAAGAGCACACTGCTCAGAGTGCTCACCGCCGTCACGCGGCCTACCTACGGCCAGGTCAAGATCTTCGGCCAGCAGCCGCGCAACGGCCTCGGCGTGCGCGAGCGATTCGGCGTTCTGCCGCACCAGAGCTACCTGTACGACGAGCTTACCGCGGTCGAGAACCTGCACTTCGCCGCCACCATGTACGGGATGCGCGCGGAGCGGGACGAGCTGGTCGAGGCGCTGGCCCACGTCGGTCTGGCCCACGTGGCTGACGCCCAGGCCCGCACCTTCTCCTCCGGCATGCGCAAGCGCCTGGCGCTGGCCCGGGCGACGCTCCACGATCCCGAGCTGGTGCTGCTCGATGAGCCGTACGGCGCGCTCGACGTCGAGGGCATCGGCTGGGTCGACCGCTTCATCGGCGAGCTGCGCGAGGCCGGTAAGACGCTGGTCATAGCGACCCATGAGATCGGCCGGGCTCTGGCGCTCTGCGATCGCGCCGTTGCACTCCGCGGCGGCAAGGTGGTCTTCGACGGGCCGACCTCCGACTACGAGGGCGCCGTCGCTGGCGCCACCGAAGCCGTGGGGCTGGGGGCGAAGGACTGATGGGCGACCTGCGGCGCGCCATGGCCCTGGTCCGCAAGGACCTGCTCACCGAGCGGCGCAGCAAGGCGGCGTTCAACGCCATGGCCTTCTTCGCCGCCATGGTGCTCTTCATCTTCAGCTTCGCGCTGGGTCCCGACGCGCCGGGCATGAGCGCCGGGCCGGGCCAGACGCTGCTCCAATATCTGTGGCCGGGCCTCCTCTGGGTCGCCATCTTCTTCACCGGCATCCTATCGCTCAGCCGCTCGTTCCAGATCGAGATCGAGAGCGGCGGCTTGGAGGCGCTGCGCCTCTATCCTGGCGACAAGAAGGCGGTCTTCGCCGGTAAGCTCGTCGCCAACCTGATCGTGCTGGGCGCCATGGAGCTGATTCTGATTCCGGTGTCGGCGATCCTCTACAACATAGACCTGTGGACGAAGCTGCCGGCGCTGATGGGTGTCGTGCTGCTGGGGACGCTGGGCTTCGCCGCGGTGGGAACGTTCTACGCGGCGCTCACCTCGAACCTGCGAGCCCGCGACGTGATGCTGCCGGTCCTGCTCTTCCCCATCATCGTGCCGGTGGTCGTGGCGGCGGTCAAGGCGACGACCCTGGTCATCCGGGGCGACCCGATGGGCGAGCTGTGGACCTGGCTCCGTATCCTGGGGCTCATCGATATCGTGCTGTTGACCGTCTGTACGCTCACATTCGAATTCGCGATAGAGGACTAGGCGGATATCTATGCTAGGCACTGTTGTGCTGTTCGTCGTCGTCGCCGCGATCGTCATCTTCGTGCTGGTCTACGGCATGCGGCTCCCCGCCATGTCGGAGCGAGCGATGCGGCGCGCGGTGATGGTCACGGGAACCCTCGGGCTCGTGCTGCTGGCGGTCGGTCTCTACCTGGGTCTGGTCTGGGCGCCCACCGCTCAGATAATGGGTGACTCGTACCGCATCATGTACATCCACTTCCCCAGCTGGGTCGGTACCGCGGCCGGCTATCTGACCGCGTTCGTTGCCAGCGTCCTTTATATAAGGACACGGAAGTACGGCTACGACTACGTCGCGGTGGCCGGCGCCGAGATCGGGCTGCTGTTCAACGTCGTCGGTCTCATCACCGGCGCGCTGTGGGGCAGGCCGACCTGGGGCGTCTACTGGACCTGGGACCCGCGGCTCACCACGACGGCGATCATGGCGATCACCTTCGCCGGCTATCTGGTGCTGCGCGCCTTTCTCGAGGACCCCGAAGCGCGGGCCCGGGTGTCGTCGCTGGTGGCGATCATCGGGTTCGTCAACGTCCCTATCGTTTACTTCTCGGTCCGCTGGTGGCGCACGCTGCACCAGGTGCAGTCGAGCCCCGACACTATCGATC